>JAESSU010000490.1 GCA_016763955.1 Phycisphaeraceae bacterium
CGGATTTCTACTGCACAAGGCTGGTGTCACCCGCTATCAAACGATTCTCGGTCAGTTTCTTTTTAAAGACTTTACCGTTCTTAAAGTCATGCTCACAGCCATCATCACCGGCGCGGTGGGCATATGGGGGATGCGAGCAATGGGGATGGAATTTCCCATGCATATTAAAGCTGCAACGCTGGCTCCTAACATTGTCGGCGGTCTAATTTTCGGTGTGGGGATGGCACTTTTGGGGTTCTGCCCGGGAACCGGCGTGGCTGCGATTGGGGATGGCAGTCGTCACGCCATTGTGGGATTGTTAGGGATGTTTGCTGGCGGTTTGATCTATGCTTATACCTACCCGCACATCATGGGGGGATTTCTTAAGTCCGGCGACCTGACAGCGACCGTGGGTGGCAAGACCACTGACAAGGTGACCTTTGCGGATGTCACTGCATTATCCCCGTGGTGGTTTATTGTTGGCTTAATTGTCATCAGTTTAATCGTCTTTGTACTCATCGAAAAACATGGCCCCAAAGCCTGCCTCCGGAACTTGGAAGATCACGACTAACAGTTGCAGGTAATTCGACATGCTATAGTGGTAACTCCTCTTAAAACAATTCTCAGGAGATACCGCGATTATGAAATACCGACGACTTGGCAAAACGGAACTAAAAGTCTCTGTGGTGGGGATGGGCACTTGGCAGTTCGGCGGAGAATGGGCTAAAAATTTTGAACAAGCCGAAGTCAATAACATGTTCGCAGCTGCCAAAGACTCTGGCATGAATCTCATCGACACTGCTGAATGTTACGGCGATCATCTCTCAGAACAGTTCATTGGTGCTGCCATCGAAGGTAATCGTGAAGACTGGATCGTGGCGACAAAGTTCGGCCACAAGTTTCATGATCTGTTTGAACGAGACACGACCTATGATCCAACTCTGATTATCCAACAATTAGAAGATTCACTCAAAGCCCTGCGCACCGACTACATTGATCTCTACCAGTTTCACTCTGGCAATGACGAAATGTTCCAAACTCCCGGACTTTGGGAGATGTTAGAAAAACAAGTCGCAGCAGGGAAAATTCGACACCTTGGTATTTCGATTGGTTCTAATCAGAATATCTTTCAAACAGAGCTTGCTAGCAGTGTGAATGCTAAGACCATTCAAGTGGTTTACAATCGTTTAGACCGTGCGTCTGAAGAACAGGTTTTGCCTCAATGTATCAAACAAGACCTTGGTGTTTTAGCACGTGTGCCGTTAGCCAGTGGTTTTCTCAGTGGCAAGTACACAGAGCAAGATGCGTTTGATCAAACCGACGTGCGTAGTCAATGGATTGATGACACAAAGCGTTTAAATGCCATCCGTCAGGCAATCGAAATCAAAAAAAACGAAGTCTCACAAGACGTTCCCATGGCTCAATGGGCTTTAGCATGGGTCCTTAAAAATGATGCTGTGACATCTGTCATCCCCGGCTGCAAAACCGTCGAACAAGTAAAATCCAATGCCGCAGCGGGAAGTTTAGAAACGGTCAGTGATGAGCATCCGCAGGCGTGTGAGTTGTGATATTTTATGATGCTTGTTGGCCTGCAGCGAGTCGTTTGTTTTTATTCTTACGAAGCACAATGAACCACGCGAGCCAAAGAAATGTAAAAATACCAATAGCCGCCAAAATCGCAGGCATTGGGTTGTTGATACTACTTTGTGAACCTGCCCATGCTGCAATAAAAGCGTAAGGGACGGTTCCAATTGAGTAATAAAAGAAAAATTTTGTAAAAGACATGCGGTTCGCCCCCGCTAGGCAGCAACTGACTTCGGGGAGGATTGGAACCGCACGGCAAATCAGTAAAACTGTCGGCCCTTTCTTGGAAAAAACATCTTGCATCTCATCAAGCTTCTCTTGATCGTTATAAATTTTCAAAAGCAGACTGGGGCCACAAAACCAGCTAATCATATAACCCCCCACACCTGCGAGCATCATGCCCAGCATGGCACTAATGCCCCCTAGAAAAAAACCTAGGAAATAGCCGGACAAAATTGAAACACTAAGCGTAGGGACTGCGATGAATAAATCAGCAAACAAGAGCGCAATCACCGTCAATGCGACATAGATTGAATGAAGATATGAGGCAGCCGATAAGCCGGAATTAATATCATCGAGCGTTAAAATGCCTGTTGTCTTGATTAGGATAAACAGAGACATGAAAATTGCAGCCAAAGTTAAGCCGATAGTGATTAGTTGTTTCATGGAACTCAATCTGTGATGCAAGGTCCTCTTGCGGTTTGAAAAATATTTTAGATCAAACGATGATTTGGACGCTGTGAATCACGTGTTAGCGGGGCATTGTTTTGTGATACTAGATATAAAACGGCAGTCTATTAGATCAATAGACTGCCGTGACATGTATTTGAAAATAAGATGAAACCTGTTGTTAAACTTTTTCAGGTTCAAGTGCGGGGACTTGCATTGTGACGTGAACCACGCCATCTTCGTTGCTGGTGTGAACATCCATATTGCTTCGTTTAAAAATTTTGAGCATGCCAGAGTTTTCCATTAGTACGTCAGCAGAAAACGTTTGCACACCACGGGATGTACCAATATCAATCAATCGTTCACAAAGAATACTTCCTAAGCCTTGACGTTGGAAGTCATCGCGAACCACGAAAGCCATGTCAGCTTCCTTGCCGTTTTTTTGTAGAAAGTAACGTCCGATGGCGACGACCTGTAAGGCTTCAACCGGGCCGGCAACACCTACGAGTGCAACTTCGTTTTGGAAGTCCACATTGCAAAATACTTGCAGTTGATTGTGAGGCAGTGCTTTGACCGCATGATGAAAACGTAGGTAGACGGTTTGCTCGCTAAAGGAGTAAAACATTTCACGGATAAATGGTTCGTCATCGGGACGAATGGGACGCATCATCACACGGCGGCGGTCAGGCAGATCGTGTTTGGTGACAAATGAAGCGGGTGGCGGAGGCGCTGCTGCGGGGAGAATTTGGTTCGGATAAACCAGGTGACGGTGCTTAGCAGCATGGAGCAACTCACTGCGAAATTCTGGGTGAGCAATATTAATCAAAGCCATCGCACGTTGACGCATGGATAGTCCATGGAGGTAAGCGACACCAAATTCGGTAATCACATAATGCACATCACTGCGTGGGGTCAGTACGCCGGTGCCTGATTCAAGTTCGCTAACAATACTGGTGAGCGTGTCGCCATCAGCTGTTTTGAAAGTACTGGGCATGACGATAAAGGACTTGCCCCCGGAGGAAATATTCGCCCCGCGAATGAACTCTGCTTGGCCCCCGACGCCACTCATCAGACGTGTTCCTTGTGAATCGCCTGTGACCTGTCCGGTGAGATCAATTTGGTGTCCTTGGTTGATGCAGACCATATTGTCCTGCTTAGCGACAACGTTGCAATGGCACCGGTCGCCGTGGATCGAGTTCGGTGAGTTCGGCCACCGAAGCGCAAGAAGCATCGCTGGTGA
>JAESSU010000491.1 GCA_016763955.1 Phycisphaeraceae bacterium
CTGTCAAAAAAGGCACTGTGATGCACACGGGCAATGGTGGTTTTTGCCCCCACTGCATGTGCAAGTGACGCACTAAGCAAGTTGATTTCATCAATATTGGTTGCCGCTAGAAACAAGTCCGCATCTGCGACACCGGCTTCGCGTAGCAAATCCACATGTGTCGCATTGCCATGCAAAATGCGTACATCCATCGACTGTTCGACCACTGCGAGCTTGGTCATATCCAAATCGATAATGGTGATATTATTGCCCTGCGTCCCCAGCTCCTCAGCCGTGTGGCGTCCCACTTCACCTGCACCACAAATGACAATATTCATATCTGTTCCGTTACTTGTTTGCTGTAAAGGCCTCTGAATAACAACATGCCAGTATTCTCCAAGCTATGTTTTCCCACATAGTTTACCGTCCATTGTCCGTTTCTGCCTGATCCACTGGCAAACTCGCTAAGTGCTCATCCTCACCAATGACGATGAGCCGTCCCCCTACACGCATAGGTACATTCGGATCAGGTAAATGTGTTTGCCAACCATCACCCTCCTGAGCGTTTTTATCTTCAGGGCTCACGCGTGAACGAATCGCCACGATATTAACATGATGTTTCTGCCTCAGATTGATATCAACTAATGTCTTACCAACCCATTGATTGGGTGTCACGATTTCCACAGCACTAAAATTTTCGCCAATGACCATCTGATTGAGAAAGTGTGGCGTGACCAACCGCGAAGCCCAACGATCTGCTGATTCGTCCTCTGGATTCACCACATCATCTGCACCAATGCTTTTCATGATCCGGGCTGTGGTGGGCGTTAGCGCACGGCTAATCACGTGACTCACACCCAACTGCTTAATAATGGCGGTGGCTAACGTGGCGGCCTCAAAATTTTCACCAATACTGATAATCGCCACATCGACTTCATTGATCTTGTTGGCGACCAAAGCTGCCTCGTCCGTGCAGTCCATCGCAATGGCAAGCGTCACATCATCACGAATCTGATCGACTAACGTAATGTCCTCGTCCATGGCAATCACCTCCTGCCCTGCTTGGTAAAGCTGGCGAGCTAATCGCAACCCAAAACGTCCAAATCCAATCACTGCATATCGCATCATCGCATCACTCTCCTATATCTTTCATACTGGCTAATAAACTCACGCAATCAACCCAGCAGAACATCCTCTTTGGCATAACGGAACCGCGGGCCTTGATGTGATTTAAAAAACAAAATCACCAGTAAACCCATCGGGCCCAATCGTCCTAAAAACATCACGACCACTAAAACCAATTTCCCAAACGTCGTTAATTCACCGGTGATCCCAGCAGACAACCCCGTCACTGTCGCTGCGCTGACCACTTCAAACAAAATCTTGATATACGGGAAAGGCTCGGAAAAACAAAGTAAAAATGTCGCTCCGCAAACCACCAGAACATAACAAGCAGCCAAGGCAGCGGCTTTACGAATCAACGACTCATCAATTCGCCGACCTAATACCAACGCTTCGTCACGTTGGCGCAGTGTTGCCATGAGTCCTAAGAAAATCAGTGCTAAAGTTGTCGTTCGCATGCCCCCAGCCGTTCCTGAAGGTGATCCCCCCACCATCATCAACATCATGGTAATCAGGTATTCGCCATTGGATAACGAGGTCATGTCGATGGTATTAAATCCAGCGGTGCGGCTTGTCCATGATAGGAAGCTCGCATCCGCTAAATCACCGCTAAGACTCCGTAGCGTGATTGGATTAGGCGCGATGGCATTGGCGGTCACATTGAGCCCCATCGCCTCAGAAACATGCGGGACAAATCGTGCGCCAAATAACAGCAGCGTCCCACTGACATATAAAACAGCAGTGGTGGTCAAAACCACTTTACTGTGAAGGGTTAAGCGTGTGCGATAGCGACACCAAGCATATAAATTACTAATCACAGGAAAACCTATCCCGCCAATCACCAGCAAAGGCACGATCACGCCATGAGACAAAAACGAATAGCGATACTGCATCAAACTGTCCGACTGCAATGAAAAACCTGCATTGCAAAACGCACTGACACTATGAAACAAGCTCATGCCCACCCGCTGAGTCCAAGGCATCGGCCCCTGCCACAAGGGCATCATCACTATCGCTCCTAGACCAATACAGACCATGGTGCTAAGCACGATAAATTGTGTGAGCCGAACCACATTGTGTAACGGCTGATCGTTGAGCACGCGGCTTAACGTCATTTCCTCTCGCAACGAAGTTCTTGCACCAAGAAGTAAGGCAAAAACCGTCCCGAAAATCATAATCCCCAAACCACCAATGAGAATAAAAATCCCAATGATCGACTGGCCAAAGGGCGTAAAGTCCGTGGCTGTATCACGCACCGAAAGCCCAGTCACACACACCGCACTGGTCATCGTAAACAGAGAATCCACCCAGCTAAGCGTCGGCCCCGGTGACGTGGCAAGAGGCAATTTAATCAGGCAGGTCCCCACACTAATGAGCAAAATAAACCCCAAAGGCAAAAGCAACTCCGGCTTGGCAAGCAGCCGCGAGATGAGCATGTTCAACCACCAGAGATTCACGCAAAGCATCAAGACCACAATAAGATCAAAAGCGACCCATGAGCCCGCAACATGTAGCGTCCCAGCGATGACACAAATCACTAATAAACTGTGAAGCAAACGTGCCACTGCAATAAGTTGCCGGCTTGCAAGCAAACCCAGTCTCGAAGGTGGCTGGAGAATCCAAAAATCCACCATATAAAGACCCATAATCAAAACTTGGGCAGTATGAATCCAAAACGGGCCGACGAGCGGTTCAATAAACCCTCGATCCAAAGCAGCAAGTATCGAGGACAACAGCAGCAAGCCTAACCCTCGAAACAGCACCGATGGCGGCAAGACGGAGTCGTGCATCTTGGTTTGAATAGATCGATTGGACTTGTTCATCTGTTGGTTAGTGTACTGTAGAGCCGAACTTCGGTCGAAATATTTATGACCTTTAGAGTGTAAAGCGTAAAGTCCAGACAACAAGGCAGTTGGTATCCAAGAGATTCACCCGTGTCTAACAGAACCAAGCCGCGAGATTAAGCTCGATTCATAAGCTTGATTCACCATTGGCCAATTCCGAGTATCTGACATACAATTACCACGAAATAACCACCCTGTGATACTGGAATTTTTTGCTATGAGTTGGATTGAAAATCGCTTTGAAGAAGGCTTGATCGTCACCAGCGTCGATTGGGCATTGAACTGGGCTAACAAAAGCAGCATCTGGCCAATGACTTTTGGTCTAGCCTGCTGTGCTATTGAGATGATGGCTTTTGGAGCTTCACGTTTTGACATCGACCGTTTTGGTGCAGGCGCATTCCGAGCCACCCCACGTCAAGCGGACCTGATGATCGTCGCAGGCACGGTGACGTACAAAATGGCTTCACGTGTTCAACGACTCTATAACCAAATGCCCGAACCTAAATATGTGATGGCGATGGGTGCTTGCACCGTTGGCGGAGGCCCGTACTTTAAGTACGGTTACCACGTAGTCAAAGGTGTGGACATGGTCGTTCCTGTGGATGTTTATGTCCCAGGTTGCCC
>JAESSU010000492.1 GCA_016763955.1 Phycisphaeraceae bacterium
GGTAAGCTGTGCGTGTGGCATCGTGGGCTCCGGTTGGTTTGAAGTTGTTTAAGTAACCTCAATTTACCAGACTCACGATGTCATGCTTTTACTCCCCGGTGTTGCGCTTCGGAATTGAATCCACCTCTTCCCCTCGGTGGGGGCTCGATTTTTTATCTATTTTTGTGGCTTACCTGAAATCGGTTTGGTCTCCATTGGCCCGGTGAGTGATATCTCACTGACTTATGCATTGGTCATGATTTTTCTGTTGGGGATCTCGTTGTTTTTTGTTTTCCTAGGAGGGCAGATTGCGGTCATGGTGACCGACTTCGTTCAGGGAATTTTTACCAATGTCGCTTTTTTGGTCATTGTTGGTGTCTTGATTTATATGTTTGATTGGAACCAAATTATTGAGGCACTTCAGACGACTCCCAAAAATGCTTCAATGATTAACCCATTTCATACCTCCAAGGTGGACACGTTTAATTATTGGTTTTTTATTATTCAACTATTTGCTGGTTTTTATGGCTTTAAAGCTTGGCAAGGGTCTCAAGGTTATAATTGCTCTGCCAAGTCTGCCCATGAAGCGAGAATGGCGGGTATCCTCGGAGAATGGCGGGGAATGATCATCGCGATTGTGACCGTAATGCTCCCGATTGGAGCTTATGCGATCATGCATCATGCCTCGTATGTAGGCATTGCCGACTGGGTCAATGGCCAGCTTGCCACGATCGACAGCTCAACGATTAGTAAACAAATGACCGTCCCATTGGTCTTAGTCGCAGCCTTGCCGGTAGGCATTAAAGGGTTGCTCGCTGGCGTGATGCTTGCTGCCTTTATCTCGACCCATGACACTTACTTGCATTCTTGGGGCAGCATTTTCATACAGGATGTGATCTTACCGTTCCGCAAAAAACCCTTTGAAACCAAAACCCACCTGTTGCTTCTGAAAATTTCGATTCTCTTTGTCGCAGTCTTCATTTTTATGTTCAGCCTGCTGTTTCCACAGAACGAATATATCTTGATGTTTTTTAGTATCACAGGGGCTATTTACATCGGCGGAGCAGGCTCATGTATTCTCGGTGGATTGTATTGGAAGCATGGGCATACCATGGGAGCATGGGCTGCATTGACGATCGGGATGCTCTTCGCGATCAGTTCCATACTTTTGCGACAAGGCTGGGAGCCAGTGGTTTATCCATTGCTGGTTGAAAGTGCCCCAGGCTTTCTCAAATCAATGACTTGGTGCCTGCATGGAATTTCAAATAATGTGCCTGGTATTAACTGGGAGGTTGTCCCTGATAAATTCCCCATTAACAGCCAGTGGATGTATTTATTTTCGATCCTCGGAGCCGGTTCTGGTTATATCATTTGCTCAGTTGTTGCTTGGAAATTTGGCAACCGCCAACCCCATGATATGGAACGCATGTTGCATCGCGGCCAATGGGCCATTCAAGGGGAACACGAACATAAGGTGACCAAACCTGTCACCGGATTTAAAGCCATTTTGCCCACCGAAGAATTCACGCGCGGGGATAAAATTATTTACTACGGCAAACTGATATGGGCGCTGGGATGGTTCTTTGTGTTTGTCGTCGGCACAATTTATAACCTGATCTATCCTGACGTTTCCGATCAGGCCTGGGCCACATTCTGGTTGGTCTTCCTCTGTATTAACATTCCGATAGCAGTTCTCACCGTGATCTGGTTCCTCATCGGTGGCTTGATCGACCTCAAAGATCTCTATAAAACACTGAGCACCATGAAACGTGATGAACGTGACGTGGGTATTATCGTGCATCATCACGACCTCTCCGAAGAACCCGAAAACAAAACCGACTAACCGTCTTGGAACTTATGGTCTTAATCGCAAAACGGATCACGAACCATTTTTCGAAGCGGCGGGTGCGGGTAACTCAGAGGCATGATGTCCGGTGGAGATGGGTTGGGGCTGCAAGGTTTTTTGAGCCTAAGTAATAGGTGCACGGGTAGGTCAGCGTAGTGCATTTGCCATGATTTTTTGGAGTGGTTAGAAAATTCCAGCGGAGTCAGGCGACCCCGCAATAGCGCTTTGAGTAATCGTTTTGGAGAGATGCCTGTGTTCATGCAGTGACCTTGGATGGGGGTGAAGAGCTTGCTGGATTCCAGCAACTTTTGAAGCCTTGGGAGGTTGCAAATACGACATGCAGTTGAAAGCAAGGCTTCTAAAGAGATTTGAAAAGGCGAGTAGATTGCGAGTTATTGAGGATGATTATTGCTGTTTTTAGCTCAAAAAGACGGATGAAGCACCTAATTAAATAAGCAGAGGCGAAAACTGATTGCGAGATAGTTCAAGATATAATTATAGCCATTTTTATCATCAAAATGAATTCTTTAAGTTATTGTTAAATATAAAGATATGGCTACTGTATTTTTTGCCTTAATAAAATTGATATAAATCAGGTAGAGAAACTGATTTTTTGGCGGGAAATGTGGTATAATTAGGGTGGTGTTGTGTGCAAAGTAGAGATATATGCAAAGGAGCGTGATTGTGTCTAGACATCGTAGTCCAGCTTACCCGACGGTTTCGTTAGAAAAATGTATTCAAAGAGCAAGTGCTTTCTATCTCATGGCTAAGAGAAATATGGCTCCCTTTGCGTCCGCTGCGAATGCTTGGGGGTACTCTGAAAAAAGTAGCGGTGCAGCGCAAGTGATTTCTGCTCTGAAGCAGTATGGGCTTTTAATTGATGTGGGATCAAAAACGGATCGCAAAGTTCAACTCACTGAATTAGCATTGGATATTGTTTTAGATGAACGAGGTGGTTCGCAGGAGAGGGTTGATGCAATTGGTCAGGCTGCTAAAAATCCTGAAATATATCGTGTATTACTAGAGATGTGGAATGATGAATTACCTGATGATTCCATAGTCAAGCATGAGTTAATACGTGTACGTAATTTTAATGAAGGAAAAGTTGATTCTTTTATAGCCGATTTTCGAAGCACGATAGAGTTTGCAAGGCTGGCAGTCAAAACATCATGCAGTGAGAGTATGGATGAATCTACAGATGGGGGAGAAACGGAACGTAATATGTCTGTTAACGACCTAAAGGCTGCCGTTACTATTGAACATCCAAGTATGCGTCAAGATATCTTCACCTTGGATGAAGGTCAGATTGTATTACAGTGGCCATCTTCGCTTAGTCATGAGAGTTATGAAGATTTTGAATCGTGGATAACCCTTGTTTTAAGAAAAGTAAAGCGATCAATAATTGTCGCTGAAAAATCTTAAAATATTTGAGATTCTCCAGTTGAAAATAGATAGAAAAGGATGCAACAATACAGTTTTAATTATTTGATGTGATATGAAAAATGCCACCCGCTCTAACGGGTGGCAAATTCGTTCCTTCGATGGGTGTCGTTTTGACCCAAGAAGGTGGGCTAAATCAGAACCCTGAAGTTTGTAACTTCTATATTATCTGATTTATTCTATCAAAAAACAAGGCGATATAGGATTTACCATGAAAAAACATGGAAAAGGCTACAATGTGTCCGGTTCAAATGGAATCATTTGGATCACTAAGGATGAAATTCGTCATTGGAGATCAGGAAAACTGATCAAACGTAAAGATGGACAGCCTTTTAGGATTCCAGTAAGACGTAAATCCAAGCGATGAGCATTATGCCCAGCCCACAGAATGAAAATTCTGTGGGCTTTTTATTTTTGAGCCTATGTATGCTGACTGACTTTTGGATCGATTTCGTAGATTAAATCGAACCATTTTTTTGCACAGCGGTCTGCATTGTATTCTGCTTGGTAGCCCTTGTATGCGTTTTGGCCACGGGCGATCCAAGTGTCAGGCGTGTGGTGGAGACTTTTAATGGCATCGACTAAGCCGGGGGTATCGTGGGTGTCGAGGGTGACACCTGCATCGTATTTTCGGAGCGTGTTTGCGGTCTCACAGTTTTGTGGGCCGATGAAGATGCTGGGTTTGGTGGCCGCCATGATGCCATAGAGTTTGCAGGGGACTGCGACTCCTTGCATGCCATCACGGAGTGTGATTAGGTGTGCATCGGCTAAGCGCAAGGATTGGGCGAGTTGCTCACGGGGGAAATAGTTTCGGACGATGATGTTGGTGAGATTTTCTTTTTGGACAAAGCCTTTGATTTCGTCAATGCGTTTGCCACCGCCGACAAAGAGGAAGACGTATTGGTCATCATCACGCAGCTCCAAAGCAGCTTGGCAGAGGGAGTCAAAGGTGTGGATCAGACCTGCATTGCCTGAGTACATGATGATGGTTTTGCCAGCGAGTCCTAGTTCGTTGCGCAAGGGCGTGGGGTCTGCATTTTGGAGCTGATGTCCCCAGACGGGAATTTCAAAGAGTCGATTGGGGTTGACTTGTTTGTCTTTAAGACGGCTTGCCATACATGAGCCAAGAACCACACAGCGATCAGCTTGTCTAAAGTGCATGCTGTTGAGATAGTCGAGGATGCGGGGCAGTAAGGCGGTGCGTCTAAAGACGCCCAGTTCAAATTCACAGTCTGGGTGCAGATCCATGACCCAGCAAATATGCCTTGTGCCTGTGATCCATTTTACAATCGTGGCATAGAGTCCAATCAGTGGCGGCGTGGTGAGGGTGATGATTGCGCCGTATTTAAAGCCGGTGAGCAGGGTGTGGATGCCAACGATTAGGTGAAAGCTTAGGTAGTCTAGGACTCTGCCGAGCATGTTTTTTTTTGCCAAATCCTGTGGCCCTGACGCGATGGATATGCACCCCGTCTTTGAGTTCATATTTTGGCGTGGTGGTGACAGCTGGCTTACCAAGGGAATTTCCGGAAATTCCGGGGCTTCCGGGGGGGGCGTATTGGCCGCGTGAGCAGAGGATGTGAACTTCATGCCCGCTACGGACAAGTCTTGGGCAGAGGTCTGTCATCATTTGTGATGTGGCAGCCATGTCAGGCCAGTAGTATTGGTTGATGAACAACAGTTTCATTAGGGCAGGAAACTTTCCAAAGTACTGATTAGTGCATCCTGATACCAAGTCATGTTAAATTGCATTGCACGGTTTCGTGCGGCTTGTCCCATGGCCAGTCGTTTGCCTTGGTTCTGAATCAAGTCTTCTAAAGCTTCATAATAACCGTTCATGTCCCCGCATGGAATAATTTTTCCTTCGATGCCATCTCTGATTTGTGAGCCGGCATTGAATGTGGCGACGGTGGGCAGTCCCATGGCCATGGCTTCGATGACTGATCCGGCTGATCCTTCGCAGGTGGTTGGGAAGAAGAAGATGTCGAATTGGCCAAGCCATTGTGTGATTTGGCTGCGGGGTATTTTACCTGTGATTTGGACATGATCTTGGTAGGGGGCAAGTTTGTCAGGGTTGATATGATTCTGGCCGATCATGACAAAACGCGCTTGGCTTTTGGAAAAGCGTTTGGCTGTTTCTAGAAACTCAGGAGCCCCTTTACGGAGATTCACGGCACCTACGAATCCGACGGTCAAAGGTGTTTTATCAAAGTCGCGTTGTGAGCGGTCAGGCGGATTGTAATCGGACATGTCCATGGGGTAAGGCATGAGCGTAATGCGTTTTTCGTCAACCCCTTGTTTGATGAGTTCTTGTTTGACGTAATCGGACATGCTTAAAATATGATCGAGGTTGTCCCATGATTGTTGTTCAAAATCGACAAAGGCTCGGACATTTTTTTCGATGACATCGTCTTGCCAACCGGGCCAACGTTGGGTTTGGAGTTTGGCTTGAGTAATTTCAGAAGAAGCCGGTGCGATGATTTGATCGCCGACGGTGACGAGGCCTTGGGCTTTGGCTTGGGTGATTAGCCTTGGGTGAATATTGCGGATACAGCCTAGGAGCAGGTTGGCATGATGGTATTGATGTTTTGCAAAAAGGCGTGCTTCTTGATCAGCAACATATAAATAGTAGTTAGCTTCGGAGTCAAAGCGACGACTGGCTAATTTGTGTTTTAACGTTTTAAGAGGCCATGAACAAATGCGGGCGCCGTTTAGATCGTGATGTTGTCTAGCGGTGAGCTTGCTTGCGGCGGCAGGTTTAAAAGGTTTGACAAGTTGGCCGATGAGGCGTTCTAGATGACCGGGGCGGTCGTACCAGTCGGTGTACATGACTTGGAGTTTGCCTGCTTGATGTAATGCAATGGGCAACGCATAGGCTCGGCGAGCGCCATCTTGAATCATGGCGACTTTAAGGCTTGCTGGGGCTGTATGCATTGGCTTTGACATGCAGATTGGTGGTCCGGTGACGATAGGAATTTAATTTAGATTCTACCCGCAATGAGTCAATATGGGGTTATGAATTGGGACGCTGAGTTTGCGTGGAGACTTGTTGCTGCTGAGGGGCAGTGATGGCGTTGATGAAGTTGATGGCGATGTAGAGCAGAATCCCGCCGATGATAATCGGGTATAGGTCGTTGAAATTAACGCCACGGAAGGATCGGAAAAGCCATGTTGCCAAGGCGAGGCTAAACATCAATCGCATGGGGGCGCCGGCTGCGCTTTGCATGGCTTTTTCAGAAATTAACATGAGCCAGCCCAAGAGCAGTCCGCCTTGGATAATGCCACTGATGCCATATCTAAAATACCAATAGCCCACGAGTCCCTGCGCGATGGTCGTACCTTGGTAGGTACTATCTGATCCGGTGAATTCAAAGTTGTACCATGCCCAGACGGGGTCGATGGGTTTGCTATTCCATAGGGCTCGTGGAATCGGGCCGACGGTAAACCAGTAGAGTGTTTGGGGGATGGGGCGGATGATCATTTCGCCGGGGACATTGTTGTAAAAATAATTCGCTTGTTCAGGGATCAGTGCATAGCCTAGGAGTCCCTCAGAGAACATGGTGTTGCCTTTGAGGTTAAAGAGTTGAACTTTGGATGCGGAACTTGCTTCTAAACCCACGGTTCGGAATAAGCCTTGGAATTGCACGAGAAAGAGTGCCATCAAAGCAAACAACGTTGCAAAGACATAGGCCCGGGCGCTGAACTTTTGCATCCACAGTGCCGCGATGGACTGGTGCTTAAGGTAAAGCAACGCAATTGCGGGTAAGGCCATAAACAGCACCTCGCCGCGCGTGCCACTACCAAAGGCCATGGCCATCCAGAATATCCAAATACTCCAGCCGATGATTTTTCGGATCGGCGTTTTAGCGATCAGTAGCGTATAGAAGACCGCAAGCTGTCCGCCAATTTGGCCCATCTGAACCAGTAGTGAAACGTAAGCACCGTAGTTGTAATTCACGTTACCCGTTCGCCCAACTGTCCAGCGAGCACCTGAGCCTGAACGCATGGCCCACATGTCTTTCCAAATGGCAATGAGAAACGGCTCTTTGGTAAACAGGAGATACGGCAGCAATCCCATGGCGAATAGCCCCATGAGCATCCAGAGATAAAAGGCATTGGTATTAGGCTCAGGCACTGCATGAATGATGCGTACCATGGGTTTGTAAAAGGGAATATATAGGCCCAAGCTCATGAATAAAATAAACAGACAGTGACAAAAGGTGGCTTTGGCGATGATCACTGCGGGGAAAATTTCATTGGCACTTTGAAAACTGTGCCCTAGCCAGTGATTGAAGTAGTCATGACTAAACCAGACAAGTACGCCGCCATAGAGAATAATAGCGCCGATGCCAAAACGTTTTGGAAAGTTGTAAAGTTCCAAAACGAGATAGACAAGACAGATGGCGGTCAAAAGACCAAACGCAATATCCGTTAACCACCCCTGACCGCCTAGCATCCAGCTTGCGGCTGCTAAAAGTGTTGGCAAGACAAACGCGATCGGTGCATAGACCGAACGCTTGAGATATCCCAGTTCATCTGTCCCCTTCATAGAGGCTAGATTCATTGGTTGGGTGGTATTTGCGGACATGTGTTGTCCCGTTTCAAACAAGCGCAGAAACCCGTGCGCAGGGTGTCCATCAGTAAGATGACATACCTTTTGGATCGGATCGTTTGGTGTGCATCTTTATATGGACCTGCAAATTGCCAGTGATCTAATTTGCTTTAGGGCTTGCCAGACCTCATTGATAACTGGATTTTGGACCCAAAGACAATGAAATGCGCCATAATGGTGGTGGAATGCAACGTCCGGGGCGGTTACTATCTATATATTAATGAGAAGGGTTGCGAGCTGGCAAAACGATATCGCTTGTTTAGCTCGAAGAACCCTTGGTTCTAGATTCGAAATAAATCCAAGTTTGATTTAGATGTGAGGATGCTGTGCCCAAAGCCAAAACACAAGCGTTGCGTATGACTTATTCTTTTGCTTGCATGTTCGTGATGCTCTTTTGCTCGTTGATTTATGCTCAACCTGTGGACCCGGATTTGCTTGCAGCGAGTCCCCAAGAAGCGGGGGTTACTTTTTCACTGGACACGCAGTCCTTGCTAACCCATGAAGAAATTTTCCCAACCGAGGTGGCGGGCCCCGTGTGGCGTGCAACGGCTAATGCCTCTTATGGGAAAATGCTTGTCCAAATTCCCCTTCTCCTTGAGCCCGGTGAGAAGCCGGTGGAAATCAGTAAGAGTTACTTAAAGATTGCCAAGGGTAAGTTCGTTTGTTATCGCATGGATGATTATGGAGAAACGGAAAATTTAATTCAGAGAGCGCGAGCTGATAACCGCGAATTTGCGGCCGGCGCCAAACGATATGCCAAGAAAGCGCCCGATCTTTCTGTCACGCCGCCCGTGATGACCAAAAGTTTCATCTTGCTCCCCGATGGCAAGGTGCAGTTTAAAACGGGCTTGGTGAGTCGGTCTTGTGAGGTTATTCCTTATACTGATGGCGATAGCCTTTACAAACTCAAACTTGATATCAAAATGTATCAGGCACTGCGTCCAGGAAGTACTGGAAGTTCGGTGCGTCCAACGCGCTCAACTCGTCCAACCCGTTCGTCTCGTGAGGACGATTTAGGGGGTGGGGCGACGGTACGTCCGACTCGCTCGACGAGAACCGCACGATCGACGGATAACAGCCGTGAAGCTCGGCTGGCCAAAGCTGCTGCATCCCGTGCTTTACGTAAAGAAAACAAGGCTTATCAAGAGCTGGGTAAAAAGGCCCGTGCTCTGACTAAAGAATTGGAAATCGACAAACCTGCCCGAATTTGGATTGTGTTTGAAGTGGATTCGGATGTTGAAGAGCTGCGGATAAGCGGTTCTAAACCCTTGCCTTGGACACTGGAGATGGAGACTTTCAAGGAATTGCGTGCGATCTCCAGCCAGTTAGCGGTTGCAGAAGAAGGGTTTGATGGTGTAGAGCGTTTGGCACCGCCGCACTCAGAGATCATCTTTAAACTCGCAGAGATTCTGGCCCAAAATCATCCTTACAATTTACAGCTCGCTGCACTGACGATTAACTTGACGCATATGTCACAATTTTCACAATTAGGTGATGGGCAGTTCTTCTTGCTCAAAGCCCTTCTTGAAAGTGACGATAGCATGGCGAGACGTTTTGTCATGGCTGATCTTCGTCAAACGTTTCCTCCGACACGAGCAACCTTAGAGCTAGCCAAGCTGATGGTGATTCAGACCGTAGGGAACTTAGGTGAGAAGACTGCGGCATTGGCGCAAATGCTCAAGGGCATTAATGGTGATCCGACGCAGGCTGCTAGTTCAGCGGAGACCCTTAATACCATGCTTGCCAGTGAGGGGGGGCCTGCTCCGGGGACATTGCTAAAATCCATGTTTGATGCATCGCGTGAAAATGAAGATGTGCTTAATGTGTTTGTTCAATCGACTCGTTTTCAATCTCTGCCTGAAGCTCGGCTAAATGAGGCATTGGTTTATGTCGTGGAAAATGCGGGTGCTGAACCGTTGGCGGTGGGTTGGCTTAATGAACATTTTTTGGGTTCTGCCAATATTGAAGTGTTGAAAAAAACGCTGACAGTGATTGCTGATGCAGATACGGGGGCGCGTGATTTGGGCCCTATGTTCAACTGGGCAGTCGATAAACTTTTTGGTAAGCCATCACAACAACAAGGGCAAAAACTCCGCAAGGCTCGCATGCGTCAGCCCATTCCAATTTTGACTCCTTTTGATGGCATCTTCCGAGCGCTTCAGCATGGCAATAAAGAGATTCGGGAATTGGCCTGGCGTAGTTTGCCTCGGTTTGTCTTCCCGGTATTAGATGAAGATGTTGAGCCTTTGCCCAAGGATTCGGATCGTTATCAAATTTTGCTCAACACCGCTTTGGATATGCTCACCACGCCTGCGGGTGTGGTCGCGTTCTTTGAACGTCAGCCCAACAAGCAGCGTGTTGCAGAGTGCATGGTTCAACTCGTGCTTCGCGGTTCATCACATGTTCAACTTGTTGGCGTACGTGCGATCATTGGCTCTGAATCACCCCTTGGTGAGGTCATGTTGGAATTGTCTCCTGGTGAGCGTCAGGGGTTGGCTATGCTCGTTTATGAAATGGGGGCGAAGATTATCCCGCCACCTATGGTGGTCAACGTGTTACGCCGTCGTGAAGTTAACAATCCCGTTGCACGTTGGTTTGGTGATGAAGTGGCCAAGGGTGAGATCCCCTCTGCAAGTGAATGGGTCGATCAGTTTGAGGGCGAAGCACATTTGTTGGATCTGGTGGCTTCGAATGATCAGTCACTGGCTCAAGGTGCAGCAGCCGTGATGGTGACAGCTGTGGGCGGTAGCGACCGTGATGCGATGCGGTTTAGAGAAACGGTTCGAACCCTCGGTGACCAGACGGCTCAATCTGTGGCAGATAGCTGGATGCAAATTAAACTCGAACTATTCTCTGCACAACTTAAACGCTATGAAGGTCACTACAACTTAGTGCTCTTAGTGGCTGAGTCAGATAACTTCGGCGGCGAGTTGGATGTCCCCATGCGTGAAATTCCTGTGGGCGTGGTTCAACTTCGTATCAACACATCTGATAAGACAGCTTCCTTGAGTAATGAAAAACTCGAAGTGGCGATTGGTAGTGAATACCACACCATTGAAATAGGTAAGCCTGCAGAACTCAAGAGCTTTCCCAATGAAGAACTGCAAAATATTCCTTTGGAGGAAGTCACCGATCCAGTGTTAGTTCGCCTGTTACAGGATGGTACATGGAAAGGGACATTTAATTTGCCAGATGGTATCGTCGCGCAACTACAAATGATTCCGCTCAAGACAGGCACGATTTCTAGGGCCTGATCATCATCAACCACGACACCGTTAATCAGTAGGGCTTGGATTCATGAAGCAATCTGTTGGGTCACTTCGGATTCTGCATTTAACGGCAGGGTCGGATCTGGGAGGTGTGAGTCGGTACCTGCTAGATATCAGTAAGGCAATGCTTAAGCGTGGCCACCATGTCACGATTGCAGGTGAGCGGGGTGCTTGGCATGACGCTTTTATGGATGCGGGGATCACTTGGATTCAGACTCCGTTAACAGGGGACTTGCTTACACTACGGCGTGCGGGCCGGACACTGGGGCGATTGCTAGAAAACGAGTCCTTTGATTTGGTCCATGCCCATTACCGAAGATCAGCACGGGTTGGCAGGCAGATCGCCAGCAAATGGAAAATCCCACTGCTCCTTACATTGCATCTCACAGACATCCCCATGCATTTTCCATGGCGTTGGCTTAGTGACTTTGGGGATCACACCCATGCCCCTTCACTGATGGCTCGCGATTGGCTTATCAATACCGCCCGTGTCTTGCCGCAAAATATTACCATTATCCCCCATGGCATTGATACCAATCATTACACGCCCGTGACACAGACACTGCGTGATCAGGCACGGGGGCAATTGAACCTGCCTAAGGACAAAACGATCGCATCCTATGTCGGACGATTTGATGTTCCTAAAAATCATTTTTGGCTCGTGGACTTAGCACTAGCTTGCAAAGATCGTTTGCCTAATGTCATGATTCTGCTTGCTGGGGATGGCCCTGATGCCAAGCGTTTGGAACAACTGATTCAAAAACATCAACTCTGTGATCAAATGCGATTGCTTGATTATCGCGATCCGCTGATGTTGTATCACGCTTCGGATGCGTTCTTGCTGCCATCTGCTGCAGAAGGGTTTAGTCTTTCTTGCGGGGAAGCTTTAAGCTGTGGGATTCCTGTACTCCGAACGCAAACCGCAGGCTACCAAGAACAAATTGTCGAAAATCAAACGGGCCTGTCCATTCCCGTTGACCATGATCTTTTTATGACCAAGGCAATGTCATTTCTCTCGGATCGTGTACAGTTGGCGATGATGGGAACGCAAGCGGCTATGCACGTCCGCGAACATCTGAGTTTTGATCAGCAGGTGACAGGCACCCTTGAACTTTATCAACGATTGGCAGGTCGGTCTTGAAAACAGTCTCCGTGGTTTTGGACGCAATGTCTGCCAATCGATTTGAGGGTTACGAACAAGGGGACAAGCATCGAGACTTGATCCTCTTAAAATGGCTGCGCATTTTGATCTTGACTAGTGGCTTGATGGGCCTGTGGTGTTCAACACGTTTAGCCAACGCCCAAGAGATAGAACAATCACCAAGGCAAGTGATTGGCTTAGTCGATTTGGCTAATCGCATTGGCCCCATTGAGACCCCCACTGGCGCAGGCGTGCTCACTTCCCATGTCGAAGGAGGCAAAGCCAATGAGTACATGCCCAATATTGGCGATCAGCGCTTTGCCGGTGTGAATTTTATGCTCCGTAGTGGCGTGACGAAGGTCGGCGGACATGCTCATGCGACAGCCAAAGTACTCTACGGCACGCGCGGTCTGGCCCCGGGAATCACTAAAGTTAATTGCTACCATGCAGCGAACTGGCTTAAAGAAGGCTGCTTACTCACAGGCACCAATAGCCCCCCCAAATTCGATGGCTCGGATCTGATGAATCACAGTTGGATCGCAGGCGAGGCTAACCCGTTTACCCATTCAGTTCTCCGTAGGCTGGACTACTTGATCGACACCTACGACTGTATCGCTGTCATCGGCGTGAATAATGGCCCCCAAACCCCCGTCCCCCCAATGCTCGCAAGTTCCTACAACGGCATCGCAGTCGGTCGTGATAACGGCCAGTCCTCCGGTGGGCGCACGGCTGTCGATGGCAAAGGCAGAGGTAAACCCGACTTGGTTGCACCAGGCAGTCTGACTAGTTTTTGTACCCCCGCAGTCTCCGCGTGTGCAGCGAGTATGATCCAACTCGCCAAGTCACACCCGTTTGCACAAGAAGCTCGTAAAGCCCAAGTCATCAAAGCAGTGCTCTTAGCAGGTGCAGTGAAACCCCCGCGTTGGCGGCATTCCCCGCAGCATCCGTTAGATCAACATTTGGGTGCGGGGGTGGTCAATGTCAATCACAGTTATGACATTCTTAAACGCGATCCGAGCCAGCCGGGGATGATTGATGAGCCCACGGGTTGGAGTTTTTTTGAGCTTTCACAGCGAGATATGCTCAGTTGGTATTGGGATGTGCCCAAGGATATGCAGAATGTCACGATCACCGTTGTTTGGCATCGACGCATTGATGGTCGCCAGCTCACAGACCGGTTAACGCGAAAAACCGTTTGGCTTGATACCCCGCGCATGGCTGATTTGGATATCAAACTCATGAGTTTGCAAGAGGGCCAAATCGCCGTGAGTAAGAGCAATGTTGATAATGTCGAATTGATCTATGTGCCTAAGCTCAAAGCCGGTCAATATGAAATTCAGTTAGGACGCAAAGATCAGCTCACCGAAAACTGGACCGCTGCATTAGCATGGTGGTCTGAGCCTGCTAAATAACATGCAAACGAACTCGTATCAACAACAATGGTTGAACTAATCGTAGTCAGAAGGTCACTTTTTTTTTCTCGCTGCGTCAATTAATATCTTTGCTGCTTGCTTGGCTAGTTTTGCAGCATTCACGGGGGCTGCTCCTTCGTATCCTGACGAGCCGACGACGTGTGCGTTGACAATTGCGCCTTCAAGTAACAAATTCAAATGCGCCGCCAACTCGCGTGGGCGTTTGAGATTGGCATTTTCACAACGTTCCGTGATGTAACGCAGGATTGAGAGCTTGTGTTCAGCAGCAACTCGGCGGATCGGATTCGTTGGATCACCAAATTCAGCCGCTGCATTGATAAACATACAGCCATGAAAATGTTTGTCATTAAACCATTGCCCATGCCAATCGAAGATCGCATAGAGACGCTTCACTGGGTCTGCTGGCTGAGATTCAACATATTGGATCATCTTGTTGCGAAACACTTCATCGCGGCGGTGTAAAGCTGCGAGGATTAGCTCATCTTTAGATTTGAATGGCGAAGATGGTTTAGTGACGCCGCAAGATATAGGTTCTGAAGCATCGCCAGAGGACACACTCGAAC
>JAESSU010000493.1 GCA_016763955.1 Phycisphaeraceae bacterium
CTTGTGTTGGCGATGTAAGTCACGCACAAGTTTTAAGCGAAGCGTGAATGGTATTAGGCAGACGAGCCTCTACGCTGCCAAAAATGAGCCGCAATCATCAAGCTCAAAAGAACCACTCCCAAGATAAACGCATCAGGCAAAGCAATCACGTTCACACTCAAATGCTCTGAAGTCTGAGTTTGATTTAATTTTCCAGCATAGAGCCTGTGTTGCGAAGCTGGCTCATTTGCCAACTGCTCTATGGGGATCAATACCACCGAGGCGGATTCTAAATAACTGCTGGACGTGAGCAACTGGTCTACCTGCTTAAGCAACTCAGGCGTAATCACAGACTGCTGCGAGTCAGATGCAAATGCACGCGGTGAACCACCAAACGCCCCTAACAAAAGTAACAAGCACACTGCCCTTTGTGGCTGGATCAAAAGCCCCCAAAACTCAATCATGTAAATACCTCCCTCAACAGACACCCCCGGTCAACGCCCCCCTCCCCTCGGAAGTTTGTCTTGAGCGTTCATGTCATTTTTGATGCACACAAAAATCATACCGACAAGTATCATTATGCACCGTTTGGCAATTTGAACCTAGTTCAACTGACCTGTTTTCATGCAAGCCGAACAATACAGCCCTTACAACCCCTATAAAAGACCTGTCTTACCTAATCACTACAAACCATCCTCCATGTTCAGACCGCCTTGCAAAAAAGGGGTTTTCATTGTTTTGTGAAAGATGTAATTGTCATGCACGAAACGGGTATTACACTGTATTGGTTAAGAAAATACGTCGATTCCACATCGACACATATGTTGTATTTTGGACGGGAAAAGGACGCGATGACTCGCACCCTCGGGCATATTGCATTTACGCTGTGCGTATTGATCGTTTTGATCAGTAGCCCTTGTGCTGTGTCCGCTGCGATTGTTAATTCGGCAGATGAACATTACACCCGTCATCATCTGATCCAATCCAGTTTTTCGACAGCACCTCAGACTCACAAACCACATGCCAACTCTTTTTCCATCATCACCCGTAGTAACACACTTGATCCTAGCACGCCCAATTTTGTCCAGCAGGTCACCCATGAGTTAAGCCCATCGAGCCTGGAATTGACTTTGCCACGCCTCTCACAGAATACAAAAAAAAATGACGGCGCAATACAACTCATAAGTGAACGCCAACTCATCCGCAGCAACGGCTCCAACTCAATGCCCATGGATTCACGCTGGACGGCCTGCTGTGGTGATGGCACCGTTTTGGCGGCCATAGACAGCAGTTTCCACACACTCGTCAAGACCACTCAACGACAGACACGAAGAAGCGCAAGCTTAGTCGCCATCGCCAAGGCGGGAACAGCGTTGCCATTGTCCTTTGAAGTTAGCCGACGGACACGGGGAAAATCTATCCCTGAACCGACAAGTCTGACTCTCATAAGCATCGCAGGTTTACTCCTGTTACGTCGTCCCAAACATCGACACACACGCCTCTAACTTGCAACGGTCTTGCCTCAATCACATGCCACATATCACCGGTAACAACAGTCAAATACCACAGCCCAATTGAATCACGCATGAAACCGATCTTGCTGAGCGCATAAAAAAACCGCAGGATTATCTGCGGCATAACAATCTCTGATTTTCGCATACTGTTACCGACTTGCCCGCTCCAGTAAAACCTGGGCATAAGGATGATACGGATCAACCTGTAAAATAGCTTGAGCTTGTTCGTGTATGCCCTGGTTACTGCCAATTTCCTCAAGACATTGAATCAAAAGCAAACGACAACCCATCGCAGAAGGCGACTGATCCAAAGCAATGTGAAGCAACTTAACAGTTGATCCAAGAGTCGCAACAGACCACGCCCCACCACGCGACACCTTGGCCTGTTCGTACCGCCAGCGGACAGCTTAATCACCGGTGAGCCGACGCAATTGATCAACAGCCTGTTGCTGTAATGCTAACTGTTGAACACGCGAAGGTGCATCAAGCACTGCCTGCGCAACAGCAAGGTTCTGGGGATATTGCTTAAGTAAATGCTCATAGGCTTGAAGGGCAGGCAATGGGGCCTGCAAGTTTGCAAGAAACTGTGCTTGAGCAATCAACCAAGAAGCAGATGGCTTTGATTTACGTTGAGTCAATCTGCTTATTTGTGATTCAATGAGCCTTCGCCCAGCAGCAAGCTCACCCGATGCCCCAAGCGACAAGGCACTTAAACGCAACCATTGAGGATCGACGCCATAACGCTTTTTATATTCAGACAAACAGCCAAGATGCCAATTACCACCACGCGCCAAGCTCACCTTGGCAAGTTCGATCCATGTCTGCTGATTCCAATGAACCTTTTGTTTTAAAGCTTCGTTGATCTGTTCATTCGCTTTCGTCGTCTCAAAAACCCGACATGCAAGGCGTATTTGTGTATCACCTAAAAGCTTAGGCGATATTTCATCAAACAAGGCAATCGCTGTTTCACGCGCATGGGCTTGGGGTACCTGAGTCAATGCTTCGATGAGAAGGACGGCTGCTGTGATACTTTTGGGATTGCATTTAATCGCCTGTCTTGCTGAAGCTGCCCCAGCCAACGAATGTCCCATCGCAAGCATGATTCGAGCTTGCTGTAGATGAGGTAATTCCCACGCGGGCGCTTCATGAGCAAGTCGTTTCCAAGTGTCCAATGCACAGGATTGCTCGCCGAGTTTTTCCCATTGTTGAGCAAGAATCACATTCGCAAGTCCGGGCATGCGACTTTCACGACGAACCTGCTGAGCTAATTCGATAATTTGTATTGGACTAGCCTGCGGTTGAGCAACCACCATGCCAAGTAATTGTTCCCAAATCACCGTCGTGCGTGATTGAGGTAATAATTTAAACCGTGAAAGTTTGGCTTGGATTTGTGACACTTGTTTTGTCCTTCGCAAGCTCATCACCTGCAAAGCCAATACCTGAGGCACCGCCATCTCTGGCAAATTCCCAAGCACCTCATCCTGTTGATTTTGCCACGCACGCCATGCTTTTTGGTACAACAGCATCGTATCTAACTTAGGATCAGACTGATTTAATAATTGGTCCGCCCTAACATACTCACCCATTGCATCAAACTGCCCCACCAACAAACTCAAGAGTCTCCCGTCATTTTGGGTTTGATCTTGTGCATCGACAAACCAGTTCAAAGCCTGCTGATCCATCCCAAACTGACGGCAAATGACCCCCATCAAAGCCTGATACCAACCCACATGATTAAGCGATTTTTGCCAGCTTGCAACAGTCTGAAAAACCGGCTCTGCGGGCATGTCCAATTGCTTCATAAAATACAACCGCAACAGATACAACTCATGCCAATCAGGCTTTAATACAAGGCATTGATCGACATCGGCAATCGCCTTTTCATACTGCCCCATACAGGCTCGTGCGAAAGTACGGTATTTAAGAAGTTGCAGATTCTTAGGCTGCTCCTTGAGTATCCGGGTCGCAATGTTAATAGCCTGTGTTTGATCATCCAAAGCCCTGTACATATCAGCAAGCAACCTCGCTTCTTGGTCATGCTGCGGATTCACTGACGCTGAATTTAAGAGCACATCAATTGTCAATTCAATATAACGTTGCGCCTGATCTGTGACTAACATCTGTGCTTGGGTGAAGTCCGAAAGCAACTGTGGATTTTCAGGCCAATAGACCAAGCAACGCGAAAGCAAACCAATGGCTTGTTTAAAGTTACCTTGCACCATCGCATGCTCCGCCTTTTGGCGCATGTCATTGTACTGCTGCAAGGACTGCCACTGGTGAACCATAAACAGCGTCCCGCTTAGGACCGACATCAACACCATACTGATCGTGAGGATCAGTAAGCGTCGTCTTGATTTTTCAACGACAGTATGTCTCATGGGTTATTTGATTTCGAGATTCGAAAGGGATTGTCATACGCATCGGATGATTCAGAAGACTTTGTATCGCTTGTGTTGACGATGTAAGTCACGCACAAGTTTTAATCGTAATGGTATCACTTGAACTTAAACAATGCCCCAAAGGTGACCTTTACAGTCTGGATGATGATCCACAGATCCAATCGCCAATTGCGTTGCTGTACATACTGAACGTCGTAGCGAATCCATTCTTGAAAATCTAGGCCTTGCAATCGTGAGCGTTTCACCTGCCAAAGACCGGTGACACCGGGCTTGACTGAAAGCCTTGCTTCGCGCCATGCCGGACAGTATTGGTTTTCCTTAAACGGTGAAGGGCGTGGGCCGACGATGGACATATGTCCCATCAGGACATTGAAAAACTGAGGTAATTCATCAACATTGAGTTTACGGATAATATGCCCCACGCGTGTCAACCGTGGATCGTTTTCAATAAAAAATTGTGGGCCGTCTGCTTTGTTTTCTGCCACAAGTCGTTTCTTGATTTCTTCAGCATCCTTGCGCATCGAGCGGAACTTCCAGCACGGGAATTGTTTGCCTTTTACGGTTTCACGCATGTGACCAAAATAAAATGGGCGACCATCTTCTAGATAAATGAGCAACATGACCAGTGGGTAAATCGGTGCGGTCAAAACCAGAAGGGTCAATGCAAATGCAATGTCAAAAAAGCGTTTAGTCAATGCTTCTAGTGATGAAAGTTCGCGAACGCTGATCTTACCCACGCGATTAAAACTTCGAGTTCGTTCGATGGATAACCAGTGAATATCTTCCGCTTGGGGCTTGGCATCTGGAGCATCCCAAACAGCGACGGGGCCAATAACAGGAGTCGTCACATCCAAGAGTCTGCCAGCTCCCACCCATACAGGGCCGATGAGTTGTACATCGTCTGCTACCTGAGCCTGCTCATCAAGCCATGCGTTATCAGCCGTTTTGGTGATGCGTCCAATTGTTGAATCGGGGTGTGGCCAAACTGCAATCAGATCATCGACAAACTTCATGCGTTCAACAGTAAGCGAACGGTCATACACCCAAGCATCCACAGATCGTGTGGCACGTTGTCGGCGTTGCACGGTATAACGCAACCCCCGCCAACCCTCTGACGGTGATTTGGCTGACTGCCAGCGTTTGGCAAGATCTAGGTCTTGAGTCAAAGCGACTCGCGCAAGGCGTGAATCTCCGCCATCATAGATCCGTTCAAAACGAATAAATCGCCCTTGTTCATCAGCCACAGCATGCTCGCGATAGCCATGTTCATTGGTGTCATGCAAACGCAAAAACAGCACATCAGGCTTCATCCAATTCAGGACATCAAGAATGGGTCGCAACTGAAAAATAGCTAGCGTTCGTGGATCAGATAATAGGTAAAGTTCCGCATCAGAGACGATCTGTGACACTTCGCCTTGACGAACCACCTGTACGCCTCTTGCAGCCCAAAACCGATCGTGGAGTTGGGTCGGAGTCAGTCCGAAAATCGTCGGATCCTGATGATCAGAAATAGTAAGTGGCAAAAACTGAATCATCGTATTGCAGTTTCTCTTTGAAGACCATAAACAATAAAACGGACTTTGAAAACGAGC
>JAESSU010000494.1 GCA_016763955.1 Phycisphaeraceae bacterium
CCTTGTCGACGGCGGTAGTGTTGACCATTTCATCGGTGAGGGGACCGATTTTCTTTCCTGCCGAGTTCGATCTTTATTCGCTGAGTAACGCACGTTTTAGTGTCGACGATGGAGCAGGGAACAGCATCTAGCTAGGCAAAAGCCACTCCAATTGTCCGACTGGATCGACAATTCTAAGAATGACAAGAGCGGTCCAAGAAGCGGCATAAATCAAAACCTGGCGCGGAACTTGGCGTTTGCCCTTCGAATAACCCAACAAAAGGGGGAGGCAAATCACGACTGAAAGAAGTGCCGCGAACAGAAGAGTCTGGGCGACGAGCAAATGAATCTCGAAACCGTCCGCGTGACGCTGAGGTCGATAGATGCCCCGACTAAACTCAGCAATCGTTCCCTCGCTCCCCGTGTAGTAAGCCCACTCGCCAGCGGATAGCCGTATTCTCAAAAAGAGAGTTGTGGCAATTAGAATAGCCGCCGCAGGAAACCAACTCAGAAAAGAGACGACGCGGCGAAGATGAGCCGAATCGCCCCATCGTTTCATCGCGCGAATCGTAATCAGATAAAAGCCCGCACTGCAGAGTGCGAGAGTCGCGTAGATCAAGAGTTCCATAAGCACCCTGAAGTCTATGAAAAATAACCGGGATTGGTCTCGACTGTTCGACCTACCAACTGTATCACTGACCGCCATACAGTGCAACTACACATCCGAATCAGCTCGTCCTCAGGTAAGCCATTTTACCGTCAAATCGCCGATCAGGTGAAGGCGGAGTGCTTGCGTGGCTTCTTGAAGCCGGGTGACCAATTGCCTTCTGTTCGCAAGCTAGCGGCGGAATTGGCGATGAATCCCGCGACGATCGTCAAGGCCTATGACCTGTTGCAAGAAGAGCTCTTGCTCGTTCGCCAACAGGGCAAAGGTGCTTTTATCGCCGATGGAAACAGCGCGCTTCGATCCAAAGCGAGTCGGCATAAGCTGCGGGAGCTTGCATCGCAACTCGCGCTCGAAGGGCGACGAGTGGGACTGGATGAGGATCAGATCGAAACGCTTTTGCGTGCGGAATTGAAAAAGCTGCAACCTGGCGTCAAAGCGAAAAAGGGAAGGTCGAAGTAGCCATGACAAGTGTGATTCGGACTAGAGCGCTCAACAAAATCTATGGCCGCCGTTATGCGGTTGAGCAGTTTGATTGGGAAGTCGCAGCGGGAAGTGCCGTCGCTTTTCTCGGACCCAATGGTGCTGGAAAAACGACGATGATGCGGCTCTTACTCGGCTTTGCTCACCCCACCTCAGGCACTTGCGAAGTGCTGGGCTCTGAGCCTTGGAACATGCCGCCCGAAACGCGAATGCGCCTTGGATACGTTCCCGACGAACTGTCCTTGCCTCTCTGGGTAACGGGAAATGCGCTCTTTGACTTCCACCAGTCGGTCTACCCCAAGTGGGACGGTGGACTTGAACGTGAGTTGACCAACCTGTTTCAACTTTCGCTACATCAGCAAATCGGTCAACTATCGAAGGGACAGGCGCGGCAAGTCGCGCTCGTTCTAGCGATCTGCCAGTCTCCTGAATTGCTCTTGCTTGATGAACCGACTGCGGGACTCGATGTTGCGACGCGGCGTGAACTACTGGGAGTATTGAGTAGTTGGCTCGCTGAGGAGAATCGTTCCTTGGTCCTCTCCACACACTTGGTCAATGACGTCGAGCGTATTGCGTCCCATGTGTGCGTGATCCAACAAGGGCAGCTGGTCGCAAGCGAAGAACTCGAATCCCTGAAAGCAGACATCAAATTGATCCGTATGTCGCGCAGAACTTGGGATATGCATAGTGCGCGGTGGGGGCATACCGAAAGACTGTCAACCCAAAGTGACGAGCATCAGGTAACTCTACGGGTACGTCGATTTGATAGCCAAATACGCTCGCTGCTCGCGCAAATAGCGAGCAGGAAAGAGGCTCCCAACTCGACTGAAGCTTCCGACATCTACGTGACCGATAGTAACGAGGAGATCGAAGTCATTCACCTCTCCTTGGAAGAGATCTATCTCGCGCTTACTTCCGACGGTGAAAGCGCGTGAAGCTGATGCTTTCGATCAAGCTCTGGTTGGCTCTGTACTATCCCCTGCGCGCCTGCGGCTTCCTCTGCATGGTGCTTGTTCTTTCGTTTCTTGGATCCTATGCCCAACTCGCAGAACCCATCGAAGCGATTTATCCGGGAATGGTGATGGCCTTTATTGGCGGAGCGCTCGGGATGAACGCCTACTTGCCGGAGGCCATGGGCTCAAAACGACAACGGTCGGTTCGGTATATCGAATACCTTGCGCAAATGCCTCTAAACAGGAAACGTGCACGATTCCTTCCCTATGAAATCGGTCTGCTTTCCCTCACATCGATCGCCTTAATAACTTTCGTTATTGAGTACAGCGGCTTCGGCGCAATCGTAGCTCGCTGGCTCGCCATTGAATTGGGCTGGGAGGTGCCGCCCATCTCGAACTCGCCCAAATCGCTTGCTCCACCCTTCGGGTTTTTCACATGGGCGTTGTACGGGTTCTTTCAATACGCCTACATCGCTGAGGTTTTCCGTTTTGGAAGCAGCGCACGTCCCAAACCAAGCATGCCCACCTGGTTTGTAGCCTTCATTATCCCCATGGTGCTGCTGATTGGCATCGTCATGGGAGTGATCGCTTTAACCGATTCGACATCGAGCCTCGCTCCACTGACGCACTGGTTCCTACTCCATCTATCCCCGCTTTGCCTCGCAATCCCGTTAGCGAGGGCCCTCTACCGTCGCGTCGTCAATCGCGACACGACTAGCCCAGCGTGTAGGAGTTCATCGTGAATCTGCTAACAAGGATTCATTGGCGGCAAGTACGAGTCGTCCCGATCTGCTTGACCTTGCTCGGAATGGTCATGGCGACCACGTTCCAGAGGATTAGCTTTACAGATTGGCCCCCCAGAGCAGTTCTTGGTCTCGCCTTTCTTGCCGCGTGGCTAGGTGGTCGTTTGTTTCACTTCGAAACCATCGGCCCCACTGGTGTTTACCTGCGCACGCTTCCATTCAGTGCGGCTCAAAGATTCAAAACGAAGTTGATAGTCGCCGCGGCTGTACTCGCGTGCTCCTTCGTCGTTCAAGCTCTTTTCTGCTACTCAGATTTCCCACGAACGATCGCA
>JAESSU010000495.1 GCA_016763955.1 Phycisphaeraceae bacterium
AACCCCATCTCACAGCAAAGCCGCTGATACTACACACGCAGCACCAGCATGATTCAATCCATCTAGCGGCTTTACCAGATCGCAACTATTTACCAGAAGCACAGATTCCATCGCAGCATCCCTGCATGCTTAGTGAACCTGCTCCACAGCCACCACTTCTGGCACTTTTTCTATCAAATTTCGTTCAATACCCATCTGCAATGTGATCGTGCTTGACGGACAGCCCACGCACGCCCCCATCAGACGAATGCGAACGATCCCTGCGTCGGTGATTTCGACCAACTCCAGATCGCCGCCATCAGACTGAATGGCTGGACGAATGCGTTCGAGCACTTCAATAACGCGCTGCCGAACGCTGCTAGGCTCACTGGTTGTGGACGTTTCATCACTCATAACGTTTCTAATCCATGATTACAGTATTGTTAAACTATCCATATGATACCTAAGTCACCGGCCTTGCCAACTGTCTATTCCCAAAATCAGGGATTAAAGGGTGTTTGCAGAAATATAGCACCGGGCTCTGAACATCATTCGTTATTTATTGCGAACCTCACCGCCGCTAAAGACTTGCAGACGTACAGCTAAAACAATCACCTCACTTGACGATTCCACTGCACAAGGGTAACATTTTCCTCCTTGGCATATGTCAAGTCTTGCCATCCTAGCTCAGTTGGTAGAGCACACCCTTGGTAAGGGTGAGGTCGTGGGTTCAAGTCCCATGGATGGCTTTATACAAGGCTTGCAAACACAATAGTTTGCAGGCCTTTTTTATTGCCATTTTTTATCTCTGATTCATCCGTTTTGCAATTGTATCTCTAACTGCCCAACGCCCCCTACCTCAGAACAATGGCAATTGACATGCAAGCCCCAATGGCAAGCATCGTCAGCTTAAAATCAAAAATTTGAGCCTCCACCTATCCCCCATACTGATCAAGTGCAAAAAAAAACGAACTATTACCTATTGTTGACTTTTATGCTAAAAATAAACCCTAATTGCGGTGATTTATTTTTGAGCGGATATTTCCCTAGAAATGCAAACGGTCTACTGTATAACTAAAGGTGATCAAAAAGTCTGTAACGACTAGAGCTGTCTATACAATCTGGAATTTATTTCACCTGTGTCATTTCTGACTCATATTAAACCGTTTACAAGCATCCAATCAATATAAAGGTTCTCAAATGTCAAAATTTTTCGTGGTATTTGCAGTCGCTCTAGCCTGTTTCCTAAGCACGCAGACATTTGCTCAAGACCAAATATTTATGATGGAAACCTATGCTGCTAAGGTCGAAGTAGCCAACGGAACACTTACCATCGACAGTAATGGGTTAAAGGTCATGCAGTTACTATTAATGACATTTAATAATTATGTCGAAGGGAAAAACACCCGAATTTGGCCACCACGATCAGGGGGAAGCCCTCAAATTCAGGTCACTCAAAAAGGGAATAACACGCTCATTAGCATCAGCTATGACAAGCCGGGCCTCATTCAAAATTTCCAAAAAACAATCCTATTGATGCCCGATTCAATTGCCATTGAGACATCACTGACGCCCTTGCGAACTTTTTCTTCTTGTTCATCTGGCTTAGAGCTTTTCCCAGACGTTTTTAGCGGGGCTAAATACACCGCCATCAATCGAAAAAAAACGGTCTCTGGGTACTTGCCTAAAGAAGCACCGACAAACAAGAAATCTCCGGTCAATGGGCTCAGATACCTTTCAGAAATAACTTTCACCAAAACCCAAGTCGGCACGGTTTCATTTACGTTTAGTCAAAAAAACCTTGCAGTACTTTCAGATTTAAGAGCTGTAGGATGGTCTAAAAAATACAAATTGAGTCACTCCAAAGTCAATTACCCCGCAGGCAAGAAGCTTGAATCTGCCACCACCCTTAAAATATCACCTAAGAATAAAGCGATTCAAAAAGTCCAAACCACAGCAATCTCACCCGCGAAAATTTTATTTGACCTAGATTTTGAAAACGGATTTGATGCAAAAGCACAAGGCAACCCATCTGTCCAAAACAAGAACACTCCGAAAATCGTAGAAGGAATTCGAGGTCATGCCGTCCAATTCGAACACGGCCAAGTCCTCCAATACATCGAATCTAAAAACCTCGACAAGAGAAAAGGCTCCCTATCATTTTGGGTCAAAGCCTCAGACATTTTAGACCCTAACGTTGAAATCTATAAAACAAGATACCTATTTTCAGAGTCCGGCAAAGCCAGGTCTGGGAGCAATATTTTTAAGTTTGCAAAAGGAACCTGGGGCGCACTCCGCTTTGACCTAAGGGACAAAAGCAATTCTTATTGGAGCGTGTACGAATTTTACAACTGGGAAAACAATCAATGGCATCACGTGACGCTAACTTGGAACAATAAAAAAGGTGTCACCATTTATGTCGATGGGCAGGTCAAACAATCTGCTGAACAACACACACAAAAACGCAGCCTCTTACCCATACAATGGCATGCACTTCCAGCAAAACATTTTTTCATCGGCGCAATGGATAAAAAGGAACGTCACCCTGACGCGGCGCGATCGATGAAATCCGAATTTTCGACCGTGACTTATCGCCAACCGAAGCGCAAAAAGAATACGAACGCTTTGCAGATCAAAAACTCCAAGTCACAACCTACGACCAATATCTTTTTGCAGGTAAGCCTCAAGACTGCCAACTCATTCTAAAAAACCATTCAGACAAACAAGTGAGCACTGCCATCCAATGCGTCGTGGTTGATGCCCATGGCAAAACAGTTTTCACGGAGAACTTCGAAAACAAAACAATCAATCCTAGCAGCCGATCGTTGCTGGACCTTCAATTGATTTTGCCACAACCCGGCGACTACAAACTGCAATTAACATCTGGGAAAAATGCTGAGACTCTAACTTTAAAAGCACTGCCACAAAAAGAGAACACCCTTGCAGGTGGCGAGATGGAGCTTGAACTTGTCAAGACCCTAGACCTTGTCAATCCCACCAATGACCAATTCATCACAAAGGGTGGCGACACCGTTGTCAACAGTCCCATCGGTAAATACCGCGAAACAGGCAACAAACTTCACGACCGTTTTGCCATCGGCTTTGAATTACCTCAAACCAATGTGCCCTACCTAGCAGTCATCACATGGCCAGACAATGCAAAAAGAAGCATGGAGTTTCTCTTTCACAGTGAAAAAGGCAAGCAAGCCTACCAAGCACCCGGCGGTGTCTTTGCAGGAGACGCCTTTATCCCCTCTGGAAAGATGAAGGAATACAAACTCGTTTTTTGGCCTAAAACCAAAAAGTCTGCATTCATTATTATGTGCTTAGAGAACGACTATCCCGCAGCGGTCAAAGAGATCAAAATCTATCGGATCAAATCTGCCCTGCCCAAACTTCCCGTCACCCCATTTACAGGCAGTCTTCCTGCACGAAACATCGGGATATTTTATGAAGACCCCGTCATCCCATTGTGCTTTGGATCAGGAGCCCTTTTCCCAGGCTTTGAACAATCCACCGACAGACTACTAGACTATATGCAATGGTTCGGGCAAGACATTTTGAGCTATCCAATCGTCTGGTACCACGGCCCAATTTACGGCTCAGATGCGCAGCCCACCGTAGCCAACCGTAGCACACGACTACACCCAGACAACTTCCCCAGCTACCTCATCAAACGCCTTGAAGCCCGGGGCATGAAATTCCGTGCTGACATGAATATCGGCCGTCTTGAAACACTCGATCGCATGGCAATCACAGACGAGCAACGTGTTTTTCAAGGTGAAGAAACCATTGCCAACATGCGTTACGACAACCACCTTCAACTTAACACGCCCTGGAATCTCAAAGAATCACGGTACAACACACTTGACCCTAGAGTCCAAGAAGAGGTCAAAAAAATCCTTCGAGAAGTCATGGATCGTTTTGGTGATAGCCCTGCTTTTTTAGGGGTCATGCTCATTGCCAAAGCGCCAGGTCTATTTAAACTCGGCACACTTCAAGGCGGATACAACGATATCAACCTAACCCGTTTTCAAAAAGACACCGGCATTGTCATCCCGCCTTACAACGTCAAAGATACTTACCGTTTTGCCAAAAGCTACCAATGGCTCGTGGATCACAAAGAAGCCTGGGAACAATGGATCTCATGGCGATGCAAAATGCTTTATCAATACTATCAAGACCTTGCTGCGATTGTGACCGCCAAACGAAAAGACCTAAAGCTATTTGTAACGTGTCGAGATAGCGGCAATATTGTTGCCGCAGCAAGTTCAGATTATCGCAACGAGGGGTTTTCTAAAAACGATCTATTGCGACAAGGCGGCATCGACATCAATCTGTTTGCAAACGACCCAGCCATTGAAGTCATCACCCTCAAACGAACCAATGAACTTCAACACCGGCGGCGATTCCATGGCCCGGAAATCGGGATCGAAGGCCGTCGGTCTCATAATTTAGTTCCTGAAATCGCCAAGATTTATCAAGCTCTCCCACAGGTTTCAACCGTTCTTTTTGATGCTTATTTCGAAGATCGAGCCGGTCATGCATCTCCAATGAAAGACCTAGGGAAAATTCTTCCCAAGACCAAAGAGGCTGGCTGGCGATGCTCTGCTATCAATACCAACACGTTTTACGCGCTTGAAAACTATGTCGCATCTTTGAACAATCTCGACGCACTTTCAATTACCAAAGGTGGCTTTGCCATCGGAACCCTAGGCATTGAAAATCAAATAGGACATTTTTCGCAAGCATACCGGACACTGCCTGCCATTAAATTCGACAACATTAAAGGCATTGAAGACCCTATCAGAGTCCGTCAAAAAATTGTCGATGGCCGGAATTATTTTTATGTTCTAAATCGCCTGCCAGTCGAAGTGGAATTTTCCATCACACTATCCAATAACGCACCAGCAAAAGATTTGATCAGCGGCCAACAAGCGAGCCTCAGCCAGATCACACTTAAGCCTTATGGACTTCGCACGTTTAACGTGCCAGCTAATGTAAGAGTGATTGCAGGCCAAGCGAATGTGCCAACAGATTTTTCGGCACATCTTAAAACCATGTTAAAGGCAGCAGAGAAAAGCGTCCTTAAGCTCAAAGCCAATGGCGTACAGATAACAACCTATCAAAAATTCCTTAAAGCAGGACAGGACTGTCTCAAGGAACAAAATTACGCAAGACTCTATATTTTACTTTATGAACCCTGGGTCAATGACATGCTGCGTTTGCTTGACAGCAACTACCTACTGGGCTTTTTAAATGCAGACCCCAATTACATCACAAAGCAAAATCGCAAGCGACAAGGAACCGTCATTAAAAGCACAAGCCCCATCACAATCGATGAGACGCTAGATGATAAAGATTGGGAGAAAGCCAAAATCATCGATGACTTTGCCGACTTCATGGACTTTAAGGGTAAATTTTTAGCCAAACCCGCAAGCAAAAAAACAGAGGTACGCATTCTGTATGACGAGCAAAACATCTATCTGGGCATCACCTGCCAAGAACCTGACACAGACAATATCATCATCAAGCCGGGTCTTAAAGATGGAGCGTTGTGGGCCAACGACACTTCGGTTGAATTTTTCCTGAAAAATATCAACCAAGAGAAAGGTAAGTTTGCCCAACTATTAGTCAATGCAGGCTCGAGCAAGACCGATCTATATGGCGGCGGATCGGGACGCAGCTGGGACATTAACTGGCAGGCACAAAGCAAAATCACCCCCGGCAAAGGCTGGGTTTGTGAGATTGCAGTGCCACTAAAAGAGGTTGGCTACAAGCAAGGCAGCAAGCTGCTTTTTAACATCGCTCGCCATCAAAACAAACATCCATCCTCAAGCTTGGCCATGAGAGCAGGAGGCGGCAAGCTATTTTGCGAAGAGTTCTGGATGGAACTCACTTTTAAACAAAACTAAAACACGAAGCCTCATACGACAAACACCGACAATTCAATATTAATGACACAAGACCCAATCCTACGAAAGGAATTGGACCTTGTGTTATGACCGAAAATCGCAAACAAGTCTGCCTGCGATGGGTGATTAACTAAAATATTTAAATGCTACCTACACTGTAATGCCCAGTATCTTTTTGTACTTTGCAGCTCCACTAATTTGAGCTTCATTGGGCTGAATATGAGAATCTGGTAATGGCGAACCAGTGTCTCGCATCATCGTTTTAAGTCGCTGTCTCATTTGATCTAATTCACCCGAAAATGCGGATTCACTACATAGGTTCTTTAATTCATAGGGATCATTGACCAAATCATAAAGTTCCTCTTTGCAAGGGATATCGCAAGGTTCGTCCATAGACTTCCACGTTGGACTTGTCATCACATCGTAATCTTCAAATCGGATCCATTGTCCAGCTTTAAATGATGTTAATGTTATCGGTTCAGCATTGGCTGCCTCGGCAGGATCAACAGCATAAGATCGAATATATTTAAACTTTTGAGTTCTAACGTAATACAACGGATCATAGGACACGTCATAAAACATCGCGCCGAAAATCTCCGTGTGCAAGCGATCGGCTTCACCCATAAGTAGAGGCAACATAGATCGGCCTTCCATGTTGTCCTCATCCGTTGGAAGTCCACAAAAATCAAGCACCGTGGGCGTAAAGTCTAATACACTGCATAGAGCTGGCATTGGCTTACCACGTTCTAGTTTTGGATGCGACATGATCAATGGAATTTGGATACCCGGATCATAGAACGTGGCCTTTGCACGTGGGAAGGGGCTCCCGTGATCTGTGGTAAAAATAACCAAAGTATCATCACGCAAACCAAGACGATCCAGCTCGTTTAATACTTTGCCAATGGCTTGATCCATGTCCAAAATATTTTGATAAAAGTAACTGTAATCCTCACGGACTTCCGGCGTGTCCGGGAGATAAGGCGGCAGTTGTATCTCGTCTGGGTTAAAAGTTGTGTGTTGCGGCCAAGGGCGATGCACTTCCTGAAACCCAACATTTAGAAACCAAGGCGAATCATCATCACGTGGTTTTCCTAGGAATTCGACCACATCATCACATACCGTTGAGACATTTCTCCCACTTGTATGGTGTGTGTATCCGAGTTCTTCTACGGGGCCGCGCGTTTCATGTTGTGTGCCGAACAGATGGGTTTCATAACCCCCTTCGCGCATCCGGTTTGCCAGATGCTGCTTTGGGTTGTTTAATTTCCAGCCTAGGAAGCATAGCCCAACCATCCCATTTTGATAGGGATACTGTCCGGTGTACATAGATGATCTGCTGGCACAGCATTCAGGTGCGACGGTAAAGTATCCTGTGAATTGCACACCTTGTTGTGATAGGGCATCAAGATTTTCGGATTTTACATCTTCATGTCCATAGCAGTGAAGATAGTCTCCAAGATCGTGGGGTATAAACATTAAAACGTTGGGCTTCTTTGTAGCACTACTCATCTCTATTTATCTCTTTTTTGAAAGCTTAATTAATTCATCAACAATTCGTTCACCATCACCGGGCTTGATTTGCGTACGTCCATATTCAGGTTTTTCGCCGGGGAAAAAGTCCGCCCCATAGCCGCCTTCGACATACGCTTTAGCGGTGGGCATATAACCATGCCAACCATTACTGTAGCCATTAACAAACGACAGATTCGGTAGCATTTGATCTCGGTAGGACAATTGAAATTCAACAAAAGGTTCGCCTGGCAAAAAGCCTATTTTGAGGTTACTAATCGTCAGGCAAGCAATCGGAACCGTGATTTTAACACCTTCAGAATCGCGATGCGAAAGACGAACTTCGTCATAGTCAAGATGCAATTTATTTGTCTCAAGTTTAGAGGCTTGCGTATTTGCTTCGACAACTTTTTCTGCCAGCAGTGCAGCGACTTGCATCGTTGCGACATCATCGGGCTTCATACTTTTAAACGGATGAATATTCCCTGCACACCCGTTGGTGAACAAACTTGATGAGCCGGGGAATCGATCCGCGAGCATGTCGATTAGCCGGCCTGGATAATCAGAGGAGAACCGTGAGTTTCCAGGGCCAAGTGTCAAGGGATGCCCTGTCCAATTTATCCAGAAAACTGTTTGTCCGTTTTTACGATCAAAGCGAATCAGTGACAGTGTCGGATCGGTTTGGCCATCCGTGCGGTCGTCACGATCACCGACTAAAATCACTGAGCCATTTTCTATAACTCGGCGATTATGGTTATAGGGTGCGTCAATTTGAGAAAAATAAACTTCCGCATCATCCATCTGATCCAAAGCTTCGCAAATGATCTGAGCTACCGCCAATTTAGTAGCGGCAATCAATGCCATATCGGGCGTGTCTGAAAATAGATAGGTGTTCTCGAAACTAGCATGTGTGTGGGTACACGCAATTTGTATCTGATCCGGAGCAATGCGATTGCCACTGAGTTGTTGCGCCATTTCCCTGATCTCAAGTGCATCACAAGTCTGCCAGAGGATTAGGTCGCAGGAGACAATCGCAACGGGGCTATCACCCTCGTCCATGATTAAAGCTCTAATATTCAAGCTGTCTCGACAACCCATATCTTCTCGTGGGACTTTTCCAGCCGGTGTCTTTTTGGGGAATGCGCACATAACCGTTCCAGGTGATGGCGTGATATCTCTTTGTGCATAACCGATCTTCATGAATTCTATTCCTTAATATTGTTTAACCGCGTAGGACTTGACTCTCTATCTTATACAGACGGCGGACGATGTGAAGAGCCGGGAATCACATCCAGACGATTGGTCGGGACGCGATTGCCAAACCAACTTGGATAAGGTTCGGGCGGATCAGTTGCAAAGCTCCATTGCTTATAAAGCTGACTGCCTTCATGACGAATTGCTGAAAGCTGCTTAATACGTTGTGGGTCCCAACCATCGGCTCGGACTAAATCCATCAGTTGTTTAAGTGTCTGGGCACAGGTCGAATCATCTGCACGGTTTATTAGTTCACACGGATCATCATCGAGATTAAACAGGAGTGGTTCGTGTCCATCATAACACATCAGCTTCCAGGGTCCGCTGCGAACCATGCGAGCCGGGCCGGGCACCTCAGCAGCTATTTGAGAATAAACCACATCAGGCCATTGCGAGTCACTTCCGGTTTCAAGCAGAGTACGAAAACTTCTCCCCGTTGCAGCGGCTAAGGGTTGGGCCCCCACCAGATCCAATAGCGTTGGGCCAATATCGGTTAAGCAAACATTCTGTGAGATCACTTTACCTTGGTCTAGTTGCCCCGGCTTTGAGATGATTAAGGGAACGCCCACGGAGCTCTGATAAAATGATGATTTCCACCACAAGCCATGCTCACCTAGTTGCTCGCCATGATCCGAGACATAAACCACAATCGTATTGCGATCAAGTCCCGTATCGTGAAGTGTTTGAAGCATCTTGCCAATCAGACGATCCATATGACGGACCATCCCGTAATACGCAGCACGCACCACACGCTGCGTCTCGCGGCTGACTGGGTCTTTATCAAGCCCCCAACTCTTGCGAAGCTCACGCATCGCTGGCGGCAATATATCTAGGTTCGGATCAGGCAAATCGTCCACACTAATCTGATCATAGAAATGATAAAAATCCTCCGGCAATGCCACGAACGGGCAATGGGGCATAACGGTCCCTACCGTCAACATAAACGGCTTGGTCGCATCAGTGTCTCTCTCCTGTAACCAGCGACAGGTCGTATCCGTGACAGCCTCATCATAAGCTTGGTACGCTTGCTCACCGGGGCCGGAAATTCTCAATACCGACGGCCCCATCCCTCGGCCGTGAGACATCATTGGCCCCAACGCCAAGTTATTGCACCGTTTTCGTGAATGGATGTATGCAGAATGAGAACCATCACTGATGATTCTTTCGTGAAAGCCGTGCAGTTGATCATGCCCAATAAAGTGCATCCGACCGGCAATCACCGTCTGGTATCCAGCGCGCCCAAAGGCATGTGCAAAGGTCGGTTCATCACTGCGCAATTGGCATAAGTTACTCAAACAACCCGTGTCATGCGGCTGGCGGGAAGTCATAAAAGCCATACGTGAAGGGCCGCACAATGGATAAGGGCAATGCGCGTTGGACATGCGAATGCCACTTGCTGCAAGTTGATCAAGGTGAGGCGTGGGAGACAGTTGATCCCCAGCACAACCCATGAACTGCGCGTTATGCTGATCACTCATGATCAGAAGCACATTAGGTTGATCCGTCGACGGGTTGTCATTTGGCATGGTAATAACCTAATTTTTGTAGCAGTGATATCGTTAATGATTCGTTACGGTTTTTGATTCTTCGAAAACCATTTGCGTAGCAATTTCTCGCGATCAGTCGGAGATGTCGCGGGTGCGGTGTGCTCACGAACCTCGTCGTGTTCTACGCTCCAGCCGTGATAGGATCTAAAGCAGTGATAGACCCAATTCCAGTCATGCTCCTCGGCAATTTCAATGATATCTTTAATATATCGATAAGCGCTATTGTCCGGCGCCCAACGAACCGCACTAAACTCACCTAGGAAAATAGGAACCTCATATTTTTTCTGAAACTCAAATACGGGTTTCAACCACTCTTGCATCTGAGCCTTGTCCCAATACTTGCCTTGAAATTCACCGGGGTAAACTCCAGCCTTTGCAAAACCACTATAAATACCTTGATGGGTAAATGGGTGCGGAGCATACATGTGAATATTGTAAACCACATTGGACACGTCGATCGGGCGGAGCTTTTGAATTGCACGCGCATCGTCCCCTCCCGGCGGTTCGATCAAAATGAAATGCTTCGTGTCAATCGCTCGGATTGCCTTGGCTAACCGCTCGGAAAGATCCTGCCAATCCTCTGCATCTTCCGCGACATTACGTTCGATGGGTTCCCCTACGAGATCATACCCCCATATCACATCCGAATTTTTGTAATGTTCAGCAAACTGTTCCCAAACCCATACCAGTTTTTTCTGATTTTTCAGACTATGAAAAACGACTTCGCCTCGCCCCGTTCTTAACCCTTCACTTCCAGGGGGGAAATAGAGTCCAAGGGCTACTTTGATGCCATACTTTTTGCAGATTGGCAATACCGCATCTAATTTCTGCATCTCCGCCTGTAACCAAGCATCATAAGTGGCGGGAACAACTTTTGAAGTGGATGGAAATGAAGAATGGAAATAAACCAAGTTGACGTTCCACTCCTGCCCTAAGACTCGCAGGTTTTCTTCAGTGGCAACATGGTCAGAAAGCATGACACCACGCAAGCGAGTTCGCCCGTATTTTTTGTTGGCCAAGGCGTTTTTTATTCCGAGCACGACAGGCGGCAAAGGTGCTTTTCGCACACTCCCTTTGAGGTTGTCGAACCAGACTTTGCCAGCCACTGAATCAAGTCCGACGGTGAGAATCATACGAGTCGCGTTCTGTGGCACGACCACTTTAAATGCGCACAAACGCCAATCAAAGGTTCCCGTATCGATCATAATACCCGGCCATGTATTGTCACCACGACCTTCCGTACCATCCGCCATGACAAAACGAGCCGCAAACTTGATCCCATTCCATCGCTTGGGCTTTTGCGTCACGTCTTGAGCTTTGATCATGGCAGAAAAACTCAGCGTATATCCACGAAATTTTTTAACCGATAAGAAAGACTCTACATAAGCAGTTTCCAATTGCCCGGTCTCTACTAATATCTGTGCATTAAGACTCAGCGACGGGGTATTGTCCACTGCTTTATTGGAAGATGCCCTGCGCTCGATACAAAGCGCGTGTTCACTTTGGAACCCATCACTTGATAGCGTGCCTCGGGGCCAATTTACTAACGGATGACCACCTTCGAAATTCGCTTCAAATATCACGTCACCCCGCTGAATTTCCTCAGTAAAAGGGACCGATTTTCGGCTCGCAAGACAACCCATAAGAAGAACACTAAGCAAAGCGTAACTGCTCATGCAAGCAAGGAGCTTTACGAAGGCTCTGCTGAAAATTCCAGACGGTAAAATTTTGGGTGTGATTGGTTTCAAGATGGATCCTTTGGATTGATATACTGTCATAAAAGCAAGGTGTGAGGCAACACGATACAAGAGTGATCAATAAGGCTTGATCTGCACGCTGCTAATTTGCCCCGACAGCAGAGGCCATGTTCTCTTACTGTTGTTACTAAAACGTTTGAATTCCACACCTAACCCTAGGGGCGCATCACCGTTGTATGGACTAATCGGGTTGGGAAGCTGCGCGACCTGCGTCTTATCCTCATTTAATTGCAAGGTTGCCTGACGTTTTTTGCCCGGTGTCAATGGCGTTAAAGTAACCTGCACCGTTTGCCATTGATTTAACTTTACTTTCACTGGACTGGTGATCCAGATCGGGCGATTATCTGAATCCTGTTCTGCAAATTGCAACAGAAGCGTCCGATCCCTGTTGATCAGCAAACGCATCCCCTGATTAAAAGCTCCCATTGAAAGCAAGGCTGCATAATCTTTTTTACCCGCCGGCATCTCTGAAATCATTTTAAAAGTTAAGGTCAATCGCATTCCCTTGCTGACGATCTGCTTCCATAAGCCGGGCACATTCGCCCATGAAGCTTCGTACTGACAATTCAACACGCCATCGACAGGAGCATATGCTGGGGCAACATTTTTGTGCCTGGCACGAATAACTTGCATCAACGTGGGGAATTGACCCGTGGCATAGAACACCTTCGCTTTAAAATCTGATTGGGTGAACTGGGAAAAATCTGCCGCAAGAAAAGCGTCAGGCATTGCCTTACCCGCCACCGAAGGCTGATGCGCCATGATCTGGAAATATTGACCATCGAAGCGTTGCACCATGTAGCCGGAGTCTCGTTCTAAAAATCGCAGCATCATGCTATAAGCGTGAGGCAGTTTGCCTAGCTTAGAGGGCAAAGTCATACGACCTGTCAGACGATGGTTTTGGGCATCAAAGCGCAAAGGAAATGTTTCCCATGCCGAGAGCGTCTTATTTTGTTCATCACGAATCATCAGGACCGCGTTTTGAGGAAGGAGCTCTGGGGCGAGAGTTGCTTCATAGAACAATTGACGAGTTTCTTTAGGAAAAACACCGCCTGATATTTCCGTCGCAGGAAATGGACTTTTATCCGAATCTGCCAAGCGAAATGAAACAATCGGTTCTTCAACCGGTTCATAAGTTGGATTCCGAAAATAGACACTGGCGTTATTAAGAATTGCAGGAAAATGATGAATCACACTTGGCGTAAAGGTCATATGCCATGCGGTGGCGATCATACCCCCGCAACCCCGTTTAGACGCATACCGTGAGAACAAGCGAATACCATCGTCGTCATACCAAGTGGTGCCCCAAACATCCTTAAAACCCATCGTTTGAAAGTAATCCACACTGGGATATTCACCATGCGTCCCGGTGCCATAGTGCCAATCCGAAATGATAATTTTATCACGGTTTTTCAGATGGTTCATCGCAAGAAGCGTACTAGGCGCTTGATCGCTGTTATTTAAATAGGATGCATTTCCGTCGAGGATACGCGGATCAGCCGTAAACCCCTTAATGCCATGTCCGGGTTTATTGAGCTTTCCGGAGAGGAACATATCACCCCACATAATCGGCGTGATGCCTTGTGCAAGTAGATGATCAACACATCGGTTAATCAGACTCGCAAACAATTTTGGCGTGGTGGTGCCAAGTGCTTTTGCACTGGATTCCAAAGCATCAACAGGGACTTCATCCGTACCTAACAATAGATAACGGGGGCGAGTCTTGCCATATAACGCGATAAAATTATCCAGCATGGGTAATGTGATGACATCATACGCATCTCGCCCATCTGGGAAACGATAAGCTAAATTCAAAGCACCCCCGTGAAACGCTTTTTTGACGAGCAAACTAGGATGCTGATTTAAAAGTGATTTGGAGATGATCGATGCTTGTTTACCAATCACCTTAATTTCAAACACAGGTTCTAGGCCTGCCTTGCGTGCATAATCAAGCAGTTGCGTGACCTGTTCGCTCGTCGTCTGGTTGAATTCGATCTTGCCCGGTTCGGACACTTGATAAGCCGAAGCATGAACTCCCCCAGCATGCAAGATCAACATATTGTAATCTTGTGCGACTGCCTGATCGATTTTTTGACGATATTGAGCCATGGAAATAATATGTGGCCGCAGGGCAAGGTGCAAAGCTCGCACGGGGAAAGGCTTAGCTGGGGAAGCGTTGGTATGCACTGAACAAGCAAAAGTAAGCAACAATATCAACAATGCCAACATACCTTGGCGAGAAAAACTAGGATGAGCAAATTTTAAACACGTCGCCAAGAATCTATTTAACAGCATATAAAAGGCCCCTGTTTATATTAATCACAACTTAATTAATTAAGCATTGATGCCTAACTATTCAGCATTCAAAAAACGTTCCCGTATCACAACTGATATCCAAAACGGATCATTAAAACCACTTTAATCTCTACCTAATAATTCGAAATATGATGCCCGGCCAGATCAATCCTGGTAGTAAGATTTCCCGCTCGGAGAAGCGATATTTAAAGAAAATTGCGCCCGATGCATCTGAGCAATATGGTCACGTCCAGCATGACCATCAACAAACAGATAGTTTTCACCATTATTTGTGTGCCGATCCAGTGAAATAGTATTATTTAATCCAAAATTAGGTGAGTAACCTGAAAAAGTCGGCAAATCAAATAAACCCGTATTTCCCGGACCACTGCTTGGATCAGCATCTACCAAAGCGACTACGTTTGCCGGATGGGTAAAAAAGGAAATTTTACGAGGGCGATTAACAGGGCTTAGCGGGTAGTGAGCACCATTGTTCTTGGGGCCATACCAGCCAAAAGTCAGGTTGTACCGGTAACTGAGATTTGTAAACCAATTATTTTTAGTCACCCAATATCCGCTGGCAAGAGGAGCCGTGCCTAACGTAACCACTTCTTGTCTGGCCAACCCCGTAGGACAAGCCAAGATGTCACCTGAACGGTTTGTATAATTAGCGAGTCTAATAATCCAGTTTTCTCCCCAAGCATGGCCGCCGGGCGTAGAATCATCACGTCCCGGAGGAACCGTGTCGTCGTAATCAGCTGCGTAGGCATGAATAGAGATGCCAAGCTGTCGGAGATTTGCCAGACACCTAACCGAATTAGCTGATTCCCGTGCCTTGGCAAGCGCGGGCAGCAGTATTGATATCAGCATCGCAATGATCGAAATCACCACCAAAAGTTCGATGAGTGTAAAACCATTTACTTTTCGAATTTTTAAATGATCTGAGATGATGCAATCGTGAAGATGATACATGTTAATTCTCCAATTCTGTTAGTGTTTGCTTCGATTCTGTTCGTATATCAAATGAGATTTCCTATTATTTGATTACACACTGGGCGTAGCAGCCATCAATGCTTGAGCATTCAACGCAACCTTGACAAACATCTGGCCAATTTTTGCAGCTGATTCTTCATCAACTTGTAACCACTGGTGAGGTAAGAAAAAGGCGCGAGCCGTTCCTTGGTGTTCTGCAACTGGACAGCCACCTTGTGGCATGCGATAGGAATCTTTGGGCATATTGTAAAGCATGTGGTTATAAACCGGCCCATAGGTCGCAGCAATGGTAAGGCCCTCTGCATCTAATGCTTCTTTGAGCAACGCGCGGGGAACATTGGCCAAAGGCTCTTGGTCAGCGATAAAGACGAGCCCGTAATAACCTTGCAATGCGGCTTTTCGCCCGCAAGCTTGCAGACGGAATCCAGGAGCTGCTGTGAGCTGTTCTTCAATGATCTGGCGATTTTTGTTATATCGTTTAAGAAGCTCAGGTAAATCTGCAAGTTGCTTTTTCAAGATCAAAGCTTGAAATGCTGTCGCTCGGAAGTTGTGACAGATTAAACCTTCTGGGGGAGCGGTGGCAGCTTCTCCCTGCTTTTGTCCCATGTCATAACCAATATGTTTAACTCGAAAAATAAGCTCAGAGAGTTTATCGTCGTTGGTCAGACAGATGCCACCTTCACCGCTGGAAAGTGTTTTGGATTGTTGGAAACTAAAGGAGCCGATATCGCCCCAGCTTCCGACCCCTTTGCCATCCCACTTACCACCTTGCATGTGGGCACAGTCTTCAATGACGGACAATTTATGTTTCTTTGCGATGACTAGAATTGCTTCAAGGTCAGCCATGCTGCCAAAGATATGGACGGGGATAATGACGCGAGTCTTTGGGGTGATCGCTTCTTCTGTTTTAGCAGGGTCTAAGCATAACGTGCTGGATTCTACATCGACAAAAACAGGTGTAGCGCCCACATAGTGTACTGCCATCGCTGTTGCCATCCACGTTAATGCAGGGACGATCACTTCATCACCGGGGCCGACTCCTAAAGCGGTCAATGCCGATTCGAGTGTAACTGTGCCGTTGGCCATAAAGATGCCATGTTTGGCATCATGATCCGCAGCATACTGTTTAGAAAATTCTTGTTCAGTCGGACAGTTAAACGACCAGTCACGAGAAAGGTATAATTCACGGAGCTGATCTGCGGTGTCTTGATCCACTGCGGGCCAATCCGGACGCTTTAGGGGTGTTGGAAATATTGCTTGCCCACCGTGAAGAGCTAATGTATTTAATGCTTGGGACATCATGATGATCCTTGTAAAATAGGTGCTGATTTGTGGCAATAATGCGCTATTGCCCAATCATGTAATACGTACCAATTTACCTCATCCGATATATTCAAACCATAGAACAATGGACAAGTGCATGGATTTTTGTACGATAACTTTTAGAAACCTATCACCTTGAACATTCAGCGAGTCCTTCATAATGGCAGTACAAGAATCTTCTGACACCTTAATAACCTGGCCGCGACTGGCACTTGGTGTCATAGCGCAAGCTGAGCTTAACACAGATGTTGTGCCCAATATTCCAACATGGAACTTCAAACCCATTCAAGAGATCAACTCGAATCAACAGCGTTATAGCACGGGAATGCATCATCATGACGTTTTAGAATTATGCGTTACTGTTCAAGGACAAGGGATCATGGATATTCAAGGGCAACGTTACGAAATGATCCAACCGGCAATGGTCGTGTTAGCCCCCGGACTTGAACACTGCGAAGGCATTGACCACCACAAACATAGCTACGCAACCATCTGGTTCACATGGACAGCCAGTGCTAATGTTCGAATTTTTGTAAATGCTTATCAACCCAATGTCGGCTGGTCCATCCCTTGGGGAACCGTACTGCCCACACGTTATCAGCATCATCTTTCCAAATGGACAAACGGGCTGCCGGACATCTCCGCGTTTGAATTACTCAGAGCCACCCTGCTTGCTGCACTAGGCGAACTAGCCTACCAGTCACAGTTACAATCCAAAAAAAATCCAAAAAAAGCCGCTGCAGGACACATTCGCGTTTTACAATGGGTTCGTCACTACATCGACCAGCATTACGCCCAACCTCTTAGCGTTGACAGCATTGCTCTAATGACCTGCTACAGCCCGCACTATCTTAATACTTTGTTTACGCGCTGGATCGGGCGAGGTATCCGAACCTATTTAATCGACCAACGGATGCTCCAAGCACAGCGATTATGCCAATACACAAAACTACCCATCCATGATATTGCGACGCGAGTCGGTTACGATGATCCATTGTATTTTAGCCGAGCTTATCGAAAATATCATGGCTGTGCGCCGACTCAATCGCGTGCGATTGAAACCTAAATGAACCCCACAAATTGATTGACTAAAGAGACCCAACATCTAAGTCAGTGTGTGGATTCAACAGCCGGTGTTACAACATTTAGCTGGCGATAAGGTTTTTGTTGAAGGTACAAATCCAATCGCTGCTGATAAGAAGGCACCATGTCACTACGACCGACGCGATTAAGTCGAAGGATGGCTTTGTGCATCGCATCAACTGCACGATCAAACTCCCCCGTCTGTGCATAAGCAGCCCCCAGCGTATCCCAGCTCATCGGATTAATCCCCCCAGTAAGATCAAAGAACGCCCGGGCATACGTCTTGGCAAGCTCGCTATTACGTTGCGCCGAATCGGGGCATGTCGCATACAACCAAGCAAGTCGCTGAAGCGTCCGAGCGTCATTGGGTGTCTTTTGCAGTATCGCTTCAAACAGTTCTCTGGCACGCTGCCATTGACCGGTCGCAGCATACGTTGAGGCCAAGGTGCTCGCAGCAGATAGACTCTGCGGGGATTGTTTATAGGCTTGTAATGCAGGGGCCAAAGCCTCCAGTGGACGTTTAGCACGCAAGAGAATATTCACCCGGTTACTTAATAAAGACGTGTCTTGCGGTCTTAATAAAGTCGCCTTATCCAATAGCACCAAGGCCTGGTCCCACTGTTTTTGACTGGCAAACAATTCCGCCAACGCAAGCATCGCAGTCACCTGATCAGGCTTAAGTTTTAATACCTGCTGATACTCGCCAAGGGCTTGATCTAAGTGCCCTTCAAAACGATGCATTTTCGCAAGGCCCATTAGATACTGCACATTCAAAGGTTCAAGCTCATGGGCTTTTTCAAATAAACCCATCGCTTGATCATATTTTTGCAAAGGGAAATAAATTTCAGCCAGACGATACAGTGCAGCAGGCTCATTGGGATTCACCACAAGCGCTTGCCGAAGCTGCGTGATCTCTTGTGCTAGTCCTTGACGCAGGGCCTGAGCCACTGCCAATTGAAGCTTTGCCCGCTTAGAATTCGGCAGATGTTTAAGGACCGATTGCCACAAACTTTCTGCATCACGATAATCCGCCACCCGCACCATCGTCCGCACACTCAGTAACACCAGCATCACACAGAGGACCACCGCCAGCAACCCGCTGCGTTTGCCAAGCAATCGCCACAACAACAACACCACACCCACACAAACACAAACCAACGGCAGGTACATCCGGTGTTCCACTGCCAAATCAGCAACCGGCGCAATACTTGATGTCGGAGCCAAGATCAAAAAGAAACAAACAGCTAACCAGCTCCAACGTACACCCCAAAAATAAAGTCCGACCGTCGATAAACACGCTGTGGTCAAAATCACAAACCAAAGAGCATACTCCCCCGGGCTTACAGGAACCGGCCACGCATGATCGAAAAGCAATACGGCAGGCCAGAGACTGATTTTCAGGTAATACAAAATCACGCCGCTTTGCGCAGCCAGATACGTGATGGGCGAAATGATCGTCGCCATATTCGCCCCCGCGCTTGCGTTAGTCACTTCTGCTGAAAAAAGGTTCGTCATCCCCGTGACCCAAACCATCACCCATGTGGCAAATAGTCCTGCAAAAAGCCACCGGTGTTTCTGCCAAATTTGCTGATAACTCTCACTCAGAAACAATCGATCATAAGCTAGCACTGCCAACGGAGCTGTAAACACAATGAGCTTGCATTGCATCCCAATAAGACAAAAGAAAACACAAGCCCCCAACCAACGCCGTGGGTACAACTTGCTTTGACTGCTGCAAACCAAGGCATACACACAAGCAAGATAGCACCCCGCCGCCATCAACTCCGCCCGTTGAACCGCATAGACCACCGCCTGTGACCCTAGCGGATGCACAAGCCATAACAACGCACACGCCATCGCAAGATAACAAGCTGCCCGTGAAGAAAACCCCACGCGATCGAGCAGCAACGTCCGACGAAGCAACCCGTAAAGTAACATGCCGTTAAGCCAATGAATCAGCACATTGACCAAGTGATACCCCCACGGATTTTCACCCCCTAAAGCATAATTAAAAGCAAAACTTAGGGTCACCAAACCACGGTCAGACACCATCGCATGTTTAATAGCCTGCCCTAGATGAATCACATTGTTATTAAGCAGAATCGCATTTTCGTCATCTAAATAAAACCCTGCATCCAGCGCGCCGCCGTACACCACAGCCACCACAGCTAACATCAGCAGCCAACCTAAGCGATGAAGCTTTAACGAAGTTCCGGGCGTTATCACTGAAAGGTCGGTCATGCAAGATTCCAAAGTTCC
>JAESSU010000496.1 GCA_016763955.1 Phycisphaeraceae bacterium
CCCCCGGAAGTTTTTCAAGGCAATTTTTTACCATCGTTGCTAGAAGGTCACAGAAAGTCTAGCGTTCTAAAAAAGACAACCACCAAGTCTTGGAAAACTTCCGGGGGCGAAGGTTATTATCGGTCATTGTTCTACTTATTGTCGATGGATCAAGAGGTATGCCGATAGTTGCAAAGATAAGGTACGTGCGTCCTTTACTGCGTCGATCAATGGAGATGTTTAATGCCCGTGCTTCAAACCACAACCGCCCCACATTTAGCGACCGATCGCTCGAGCTTGGCTGTGGCAACGCGCAACATTCGCATGATGCATTTCCTTGCACGGCTAGCCAAAGCGTTTAATGACGCGGACGTGCCTTTGATGGTGCTCAAGGGTGCTGCCATGCAGTTAACGGTTTACAAATCGCCCAGTGATCGTGAGATGTGTGATTTAGATTTACTGCTTAGGCCATGCGATCTTGAAAAAGCGGTTGTGATCCTTGAATCTGTGGGCGCCTATCGCAGTCAAATTTTGATGCGTGATGATTTTTTCCCCAAGTATTATTATGAAGCAGAATTCACTGTGGGCCACATCATGCCTGTGGTGATGGATGTCCATATTCGTTCACTGCGTCCTTTACGCTACGTGCAGCTCATGCCCGATGATGCCTTGTGGGCTAACGCTCAACGTGTTCAGATAGGTGATGCCTATTTATACATCCCCTGTCCTGAAGAGACGCTTTTGCACATGACGGCCCACTTGGCGGTGCATGGCGATTCAGCTCCTAAATGGCGTGAAGACATCTGTCTTTGGTCAGAGCAATTTGCAGACAAAATCAACTGGGAACATTTTGTCACCGCAGCAAGGAAGTGGCATTTAACCTTGCCAGTGGTCGCGGGGATTCAAGCAGCCCAGGTCAGTCACCCACGAGGTGTTGTCCCTGATACTGTCACCGAGCAGTTACTCGATACGCCGGTCAACTGGCGAGATCGACTGTGTCTGCGTCAAGCCCCCCGAGATGACACGCACCCTAGTACCCATGTTCTAATTAATGTCTTAGTCACGCCTGGAGTTGGCTTTGTGCTGGGTTATCTGTTTGCTGCCATTTTCCCCGGTAAACAACATATGCACGAATGGTACGGCCATGAACATGCTGGCTGGTTACCCACTGCACACCTTTGTCGCTTACTACACCCGGTCACTAAATATCTCACCCCATTATGGTCTTGGATGAGCCGTAGCAAACTTGAGCGCGATGAATCAGGCAAGCCCCAACTTGTCGCCCGTCACAATATTGATGCAGGCAAAGTCATCGGCAAATTTCGTGTTCGCAAATGGGACGGCCAAACACAACTGAGTATCGGACTCACCGATCCCGATGGCCAGACCCAACGATTCTCCATGAAAGGCAAGATGCAATTCGTAAGTTCAAGCGAAATTCCCAACGCACGATTTGAGGGTTACAAGCTCGTGACCATCAAGCGAATTGCGATTGACGAACCCATTTGTATCGGAGTTGAACGCATAAGTCAGGTTACCGGACGCCATACACACACCCAAACCACACAAACACTACAAAAAGCAGCATAGTTTTAATCGTTACATTCAATACCTTCCTGTAATTTGTCGATACAAAACAAGGAAAGAGACACCGCAGCATTATGGATCACAAAAACGAACCATCTAAACCCCAGGCAACACAACAGCCCGCGGCAGACACTAACGAGCAACCTAAACAGTCGCGTCGTGAGTTTGTAACCCGCATGGCTCGCAAGACTGCGTACATCGCCCCGGTGGTGATTGCCCTCTCTGCCAACAGGTCCGCCATGGCTAGTGCATCTATTCCATCCTGATCCAAAGGATTGCCGTTTCTCTTAAAAATCACACGATGTTTAAGACCTCCCAAGAACCCTCTGCCTATCCCACGGTCAATGCCTGGACCATCCCAGGCACTGCAATCCCCTGCCCAACCCGTCGTAGAGACGTGGTCAAAAAAACGCTAGACGGCGAAGCGATTCTCTATGACCCTATTAACGGCTCAACTTTCAGACTCAATCAATCCGCATTAAATGTCTGGATGGGTTGTCATCCCGGTCGTCAACTTGATGATCTGGCGCGTGATGTCTGTCAGCAGTATGACGTGGACGAATCAACGGCTCACGACGATGTCCAACAGATGATCGCATTGTTTGCCAACCATGGATTACTCACACCGTGAAGAACCAAAAATCTCAGTCCAATTTGCCGTTTTTGCGTTTGAACATCGGGCCGATGCAGGTCGCGGTGCGTAGCTGCTTAGACCAATTCACTAAAGACCTATCCGAACTGTATTCACACGTCCGCCAACCGGACATTTATGAAAACCAGCTGGATCGCCAGAACATGTTAGTGCTCGAAGCAGTCCCCTCACCATCGATCAATCCGTTTTACAAACGGTACACCGTCAAAGGGGATGGCGAAGATCTTTTTGTACATCTCAAACAAAATGAAGTCCTGCCCTACTTGGAATGGGCAACAAACTGGCGAGTGATGGCGCGCTGTCCGGAGTTCTTACAAATCCATGCAGCCTCACTAAGTTTAAATGGCAAGGGGTTGATTCTTGCAGCGGCTTCAGGATCAGGCAAATCAACTTTATCAGCAGCACTGATGTCTCGCGGCTGGCGATATCTCTGTGATGAATTTGCTTTGATCCATCAGCAAACGCTGCAATTACATGCCTTTCCCAAAGCGATCTGCATTAAAGAAGGCTCGTTCTCAATTCTCGATGAATTGGGCATGCCTCGCTGGGAACGCAAACATTACGTTAAAGCATTTAAGGGCAACGTCGCCTATGTTCGTCCCTCAAAACTAAGTCAACAAAATCTCACTGCCACGTATCCCGTGCAACGAATTGTGTTCCCCCGCTATGTCGCACATCACCAGCCGGTCCTGCGTGAGATGTCCCGCAGTGAAGCGGCGATCGAGCTCGCGGAGTTATCCTTTAACCGTCATACTTTTGGCGGCCAGCAAACCATAGATACGCTCACCGAAGTTTGCCGTAATGCTCGGTGTTACCGTCTGGAAACTGGGGATATTCACCGCAGTTGTGAAATGATTGAATCGCTAATGCGTGATGTCGATATTAAGCCTACACGCAATATTCAAGCAGCATGATGCTCTGTTTTTTTGACATTCACTTTAAATATCACAACACAAAAACGTAGGTGGCCTAACAACTCAAAGGTCCCTTTTTCATTTCACCTTTTTTAATATAAATTCGGTGAATCAACTGTTGCTCGCTGAGCTTCTGATTGCTGGCATCAAACATATCTCGGTTTTTGAGAACCGGTTTATCCCAGGCTAGCGGTTGATAATGTTCTGCTACAGTTGCATCTTCAAAGCGGTAGTCTGCTTCATCTAATGTCATCAAGCCCTCTTGTTTGAGGTAGCTATCGAGTTGTGTTAATTGATGATCAAATCGACTAAACGGGTAAATTTCACCGCTACTCTGAGGATTTTGTGTTCGGTTTTCTGTCCGTTGGAGAACTGCTAGGCAGAAGATCGCGTCATACCCATCTTGCATTTGCCAAGCCGGATCATCCGTGTGATAAATGGACATCCGTGGTTGATCGCAGCGTTGCTGTGCGGTTTTAATATTCCAAGGATTAATGTCCACGCCCACGATTTGAGCTTGAGGGAAATATTGGCCTAACGTCAAAACTTCCTCACCCGTTGAGCAACCAAAAGAAAGCAATCGCAAGGCTGGCTTGTTGATGTGATACATTCGACAAGCATTAAAGAGTAATGGATAACGATCCATTTTGGTAAAATTTGCCACTTGATGTAGATCAGTTCGACTGTTGGTTGCTAGCTGGCGGATCGAACGAAATTCAGAGCTAACAAGCCACCTAAGACTGTCCCCACCTAACTGCCACAGGGCATACATGAACATGCCTGTCACACGGAGAACCGGATTCTCTGAAGCTTTCATCGCTTCAAGACGGCGACCGATACTTTGTCGCAATCGGAAAAGTCCATGACGGATAAAGTTTGGTTTAATCGCTGCATCTTGATTCATTTATACCCCTCGCCAACGACCTTGCCTGTTGCTGATGTACGCGGCATGTTGTTTTAGGACTCCAAAGCGTTTTGGGCGCGGACAAAATGATACCCGTGAGTATATTTAAGAGCATCGGTTCAGATGGGACGAAGAGAACAATTTTTAACCCCGTAACCGACACGATCAGATCAGATTTTATTCAGATTCAAGTCCGGGGGCGCAAACAGGGACCGCTTGCTCTAAATCGATCCATGTCCCCTTTTTGGCGACGATAGCATCCTCACGTTTATGCTCACGGAGTTTGTGAACCAGTGTGCGCATCGGATCATGCAAGGGTGCCGTGTAGCGATTAAACTCACGGGTATCTGGATGATATAAACCTAACAATGCCGCATGCAAAGCAGGATGTGTAATGATCAAATCGTCTCGCAATAGAGCAGCTGCTTCCATTGCTTTGCCTTCTTCTTTTTTGCGAGCATAGTTTAAAAACTTACGTGATCCAGCTGCAAAGGGAGGTTGTGTAATTTCAGGCTCACCTATGGGTTCTCCGCCATAGACAATATCGCCGACAATCGGATGACCAAGATAGGACAGATGGACACGGATTTGATGTGTGCGTCCCGTGCGAAGTTCGATTTCCACGAGGCTGTAACCTTCATATTGTTCACGCACACGGTAAATGGAAACCGCATGTTTGGACATATGATCTTCGCGGACACAGAAGGCTTCATGGATCGTTGGATGCCGAGCAATGTGCTGTTCGATCACTTCGCCTTGGACATCAAAATTGCCATGCACCACAGCGAGATATGCTTTAAGTGTTTTGCGTTCTTCAAATTGTTTGGCAATGGCCCAATGTGCTTCTTCCTTTTTAGCCACGACCAGTACGCCGGTGGTGTACTTGTCTAAGCGATGGATGATGCCTGGCCTAAACTCTGCACAGCCGACATCACTAAGACCTTGAACTTTGCCGAGTTCTTCTTTGGAGAGTCGTTGTTTCTTTTTAAAGCCCCGAGTCTGGTAAGCCTTAAACTTTTTACCTTCAGCTTCGACTTGTTGTTGGAAGCGATAGGCTAGGCCGTTGATGAGTGTGCCTGAGGTATGGTTGCGTGCGGGATGAACGATGACGCCTGCTTGTTTGTTGATGACAAGAAAGCCTCTATCATCGTGAAGCACTGCAATGGGAATCGGTTCAGGCTCAATGGTTTTGGTCGCAAGTCTGGGCAGTTCGACTTCGATGACATCGTTCATGCGGATGGAGGTGCTGGGCTTGGGCTGCTTGCCGTTAACCTGAACCATTTTGGCATCGATGAGTTTTTTGACACGTGACCGTGAAATACCTTTTAGCCGTTGTTGCAGGTAGGCATCAAGGCGCATTTTTGAGTCACGGGAGATGACGTATTTGTGATGCCGTTGCACAGAATCATCCGCATTTTCAGAAGGCGTAAGATCACCGTCTGAATCTAAATCGTCTGAGTCCTGCAAACTGGCATCGTCTTGGCCATCATCCTTCGATTTGGTGATGTCATCGTCATCATCTGGCTCAATAGCAGGGCTAGGATCACTCATTTAGCTGGTTTATCTTCACTCATCCCAGGCAAAACAACCGGTGAGGAAAGGTCGAGCTTAGCGTTTGGAGCTTTGATCGTAATACCCGCATCGATATCAGAGAACTTGGGTTTAGCAACCGGAATCGCCTTAACAAACTTAACGGGGGACTTGATATCATCAAGTTGTTTCTTACGGTTGGACGCTTGCGCGGTTAGCACATGGTAACGCGTACCTGCTAATGCAACCGCTTGGTCATAAGCTTGGGCTGCTTGGTCCCATTGGTTTTGAGATTCAGCAATACTGCCAAGTCCTAGAAAAGCATTGATTTGTAAAACAACATGAACGCTCTTATCGTTTGCCACGGCTTGATACATGATCTTGGCATCTGCGAGCATTTCGCGGGGGTCTTGCGTTTGTGCAGGTGCAATGATCACAGCAGGAGCCACAGTTGTCGCGTCTGCTTCTGTCACTTCAACGGGTTCAACTGGCTTAGCGGGTGTTTGTGGGACAGTCGCTTGAGCTAAAAGTAAATCCGCACCGCGCAGATAAGCCAGTGCCTTAACAGCACCTTCATTATCCGCAGCCGTTGCGCGATAGCTTTCAGGACTGGTGCTTCGGGCAAGACCGCCCCATGCGTTTTCATGGGCCATCATCTTGTTATGTTGGTAATAACGTGTCCCCGTAAAAGTACCGACAACCACGAGGATAACAATCAATGTGATCTGCCCGTACTTGGCCCACCATTCATTAAAGTGAGTCAGGAAAACAACCAGATCATTTTGTTCAAGTTCGTGACGATGTTGTGAATCCATGAGGTCGTATCTCTCTGTCTGTCTATAAACTGTCTGTCGGACGAATTATTGGTGATGTACACACATGCTCTACATTTCGTAAAACAGGGCATGAAATTCAATCAAGCTCATTATGATAACCGATTTTAGCTGTTCGATCCCAAATTCTGATTCGGCAATGGGCCCTTGGGAGTCGCAGTGCCTGAGGGGATGTTGTAGATCGGGCCGATCATGATGACCACTGTCACGCGATCACCTTGGGCGTACATCAAAATGCGCAGTCGCTCGGGGCCTTTATTGCGGTTAAGAACAAAGCCTCTTTCTTCGTGTTCATCGTTACCCATCTGCCAACCGTAACGTACCAATTGACTGCGATAAAAACTGATCACATCATCAAGCCTCGCACGCCCCTGATAGACATGCTTCACTTCACGAGCATTGCCCACAATGGCGTAATGGGATTGTTTAGCCAATGCTTTAAACCCAATAGGCTGCCCCACATCGGGAATCAACGGCTGAGATTCGCCCACCACGCCCATCGCCTGTTGCGGAGCGAGTAGTGACCATTCTTCATTGATTGGATTGGGATAAGCAATCTTATATTTATTGCAACCGCCAATCAATAAAACAGGCAGCACATAGAGAACAGCCAAAGCAACGATGTTGGTGGTTTTTTTAAGATTCATAACAACTAAAGTTTACTTGTATCAAGGTTTGGGGGCAACTGGAATTAACGCTGATGAGATAGATTCGCGAAGCATCACAAGATCAAAAGCCCCTCACCCCTAACCACGGCATAGGAAGTTTTAACCTATTTTTTAACACAAAGGTATATCCTGCGAATTGTCTTGGCGAGCCGTGTCGTGTCGTGTCGACACGAGATTGACCGCAGGTCAAAAATATTGCACACAAAATACTGAGCTAACGGATTTTTCAGTTGACCATCGGGCAAAATCGGGCTGATACAGCACGGCTCGCCAAGGCGGAGGGACATGCGTTTGCCCTAGTGTCCTTTGTGTCCTTCGTGTTAAAAATCCCGCAACCTGTTATCATACTCGCCATGAAGACGCTTGCAGACAGTTCAAAAATTGCGTCTCTGGTCCAAGACCTTGCCCAACAAGTGAGTTCCGCAATCACGGCCAGTGAATCTTCGCATCCTTGGGCCATCGTAGGCATCCGCAGCCGCGGTGATCTACTTGCCCAACGGCTTTCCGATCAACTTGACCCAACGGTGATTAGCGACCGGTTTGGGGTTCTGGACATTACGCTTTACCGCGATGACCTTTCTGAAATCACACACCAACCGATGGTTCGCACCACAAAAATCCCCTTCGACATTGATGGCCTGAATATCGTACTCGTCGATGATGTCCTAATGACCGGCC
>JAESSU010000497.1 GCA_016763955.1 Phycisphaeraceae bacterium
AAAAATATTACACACAAAATACTGCACTGACGGTTTTGTCATTTGACCTTCGGTCAAAATCGGGCTGACACAGCCTAGCTCGCCAAGACAGGGGTACATGGTGTATGCCTAGCCCCCGGCCACCGCAGGAATTAACTGCGCACTTCCCTACGGCTATTGTCTAAGGCAAACCACGGGAAGACAAAGGACTCCAACGGGCAATGAATCATTCAAAGTAGAAAGTCATTTTGACTCCGTATTCGAAACAGGCAACAAGCTTTGACGCATGACATCACGGTCCACCGCAGACCCCGTGGCAACTTGGCCAACAAACTGAAAATATTTGTCTCGATATTTAAGGCAGATATTTTGCATCTGCTGACTATCTGCTTGGGGAATATCCTCTTGGAGTTGCCCGCGTCGCTTAAGACGCGCCCAGCATTGATGAACTTCTCTAACAAAACCTTGAAGACTCACACGCAACTTGGCAATCGCGTGAAGCTCCTCTGGGAAATCAGAAATTTTCAAAAGCAAACCGATCTGATTGGACTGTATTAACTGCCAACCTTGATCGTACCACTGGAACAAAATTTGCATCACCACTCGATCCAATTGCATCTGCTGCTTATTGGTATGAGGATTGGTCCATGTGGCGATGACCTGATGCTCGGGCAAATCAAAGACCGAAATGGGAGCATTAATGGTTCGACTTTGAGGCAGATGGCTCAATCTATTGATGTGACTCAAAACCAAATTAGGCCAAGGATCATAGGCAGGCATGGGGACATCTAATCCACACTGACGATGCAATTCATTTACAAAACTCACGCAATAAAACGCATCGGTTTTATTGGGGATATCTTCGAAAGTGTAAACGAAACCCGCATCACGAATTTCAGGTGTGGCAAGCCATTTTTTTGCTTTACGCACAAAACGTTCCTGAGCCTCAGGATTATTTGATGGGCGGACAATAGCTACTTGACGAAAATAAGGGAGAACCGATTTGAGCCGTCGGCGTCGCACTGAACTGTTTGCAATACCTGCAATCTCCCATTGCTCCTTATCATTTTTAAGCAAAATTTCGACATGACTATATGGCGGATAATTGCGATGTTCTGGCAACTTACTGATCTGCACAAATAGCCACGATTCAGGCGTGCCATTAAAGCTGAGAATCAAATCGCCTTCCCGTGCCTCAGAAAGATCAGGCATCGGGATATTGTGATAAGCACAGCCACTTAATAACATCAGCCCTACCAAAAATTTGATAGGAAGATGAAATAAAAAACAGGTACGCGCAAGCAGTCTTACGCGTACCTGATGATAGATACTATTTAATACTGTCATAATGCAAACGATACCCATCGAATATTATTTTAACCGCGCCAAAAGCGCTTTGGAGGTCTAAAACAAGGTCATTGACGATGAATATAAAATCACGCGTGATTTACCAAAGGTATGCAAGGCTCAGTGAAAATCCGTAACCATCACCACCGGCGATGTTATGGCTATAACTACCGACCATCGTCAATTTATCGCTAAGCTTGGCATTAACTTTACCTTCAAGGGCAAGCCAATGATCTTCATGCGTTGTAGGCACGTCATCAATCCAACTGTATTGAACAGCAATCGTTCCTTGGACATCTTCAACAACAGGGAACAAATACGCAGTATAAAGATTATGTGCGTTGATATAGTTATGTCCTGTGACTTCTATATCGCCATCAATGTTGCGACTATTTAGGAAGTTGTAGCCAGTGGAAATTTTACCAATGGGCGTATCCCGACTGACGTCTATACCAATACCCGGGCTAAATCGCCATTGGTCATCTCTTCGATCAATATCTGTGTAGCCAAGCTCAAATAAGCCCGACACTTCAACATCAACGAGGTGTGTATCTTGATGAAGCAACTGGTAGCCCGGCTGAAGCATCAACCCGTAATAGTTACTGTCAAATGCACTAAAAAGTCCTGAGCCATCCGTGCTCGCATAAGTGAGTTGGCTACGCATAAAAACATTGTCATTACGCATACTCATAAATAGCCAGCCATAGGTGGTCTCAGATTCAAAACGGATCGCCGCACCATTGGCGTTGTAATCGCTTTCGTAGTACCCGCCACCGAATCCAAAACTAAAATCCCAATCCGGCAGATCGGAAGGTTCTTCAAAACTCATAGAACCACCAGGGTTAAAAGAATTACCCATTGATTGATGACTGGCATTTTGCAAACTGGAGACACTTTGCATAACAAACATGTCTTCGTACAAGATAAGATTTAAGGGGTTGCTGACAAGCTGAATCGCCAAGCCTACGTTGCTGTGCCTCAGATAAGAACCCACCAGCACGCTCTCGTACATCGTCTGTGCATTGGCTGTCCCTACTTGCAATGACAGCAATACCGCCAAAGTGATCCCTACAAATTTCAAACGTAACATACCATTCTCCTCATGTTATTAGAATAATCCACAGCTCATTTATTGAGAACAGCGGTGATCAAAAAAACACGAATCAAATACCCCATCCTCATACCCGTACAAACCGAAATCCATAACTGCCACTAATTTTAATCACCCTTTAATAAAAGGCCATGACAATCTTATTTGTGCGGTTCCTAAAAAATGACTCCTATAAAAATGATGCTCAAATATTTCAAGAATACTCTGCGAAAAATCTTTTAAAGTCCATCGACATCCCAGAGCATTTTGCATAATGATCAGCCCCCTCCCCGCAGGAATTGACTGCGTCACTTCCTGTGGATTTTGTCTAAATACCGGGGGAAGCGGGGGAAAGACCAAGGATTCTCGCAAGCAATGGATCTATCAATACGGAAAGTCATTTCACAAAATGCTCTAAGAGCAATGTTTGAGTCTGCGGGATAAGATTTCACCCAAGGTGCTAAGCATGTTGCTCAATAAAAAAAGCCTTCTCTGTTTATCACAGAAAAGGCTTTTTAATGTAACGGCGACGCTGAATACATCCCGTTACGCGGTTCATGCCAGTAAAAGGAAGCAAGAACGCGGGCCATTCTACCGTAGTTCACCATTAAGACAACTCGTCACGAAAAACAACTCCCCCTGCTGCTATCTGAGCTAGCTAGATTCGCCAAGCAATAGGGAGCTAACAGTTAAGACCGCCCACCGGTGAACTGCACCCGGTCATGCCAGATAGGAAATGGGCACAAAAAAAATCGCTTGGCAAGTCATGCGTTAAGCACAGTTTGCCAAGCGATTTAAACTAATCAAAAAAAGTGGAGCCAAGGGGGCTCGAACCCCTGACCTCTTGCATGCCATGCAAGCGCTCTCCCAACTGAGCTATGGCCCCGACTGGTAAGAGGGACATTGTAACGCTGCAAAGATTGAAGTCAAATACATTATTAACACTTCCTCAGTACCTGCTAATTCCCATGTTACAGGGTTTGTGCTATGATTTTAGATTCACTACAAATTAGCGGAGTATGGGTATGACCTTGCAAGAACAGATATATGAATTTTTCCTGCTCGAAAAACAAGTTCGAGGTCTTAACCGTCGACTGAAGTCGCTCATTACCAGCACACCCAGATGCAGGTCAAGTACACAAGGCTCCAAGCGTTACACGACGAATTGGATGAGCAACACAAACATACGCAAGCTCATGCGAGCACGTTAGAGAAGCAAGTACGGGACGTTGAAGAACGCATCACATTGCTTCGCGACCAGATGTCTACCGTCACGAACAACAAAGAATATTCTGCATTACTTGTTGAAGCGAACACGCTGAAACTCAGCAAGTCCAAAGTTGAAGAAGAAGCACTCACTCAAATGGAGCAGGTGGACTCACTTCATAAACAGCTTCAAGAGTTAACCCAGCAGGTTGCTGAGCAGAAAAAACTCGTCGCT
>JAESSU010000498.1 GCA_016763955.1 Phycisphaeraceae bacterium
CCATGGCTGCAAACTCCCTGTGGTCAGGCGAGCTAGACTAGAGTTAATCTGCTGGGGGGGAGCAGATGTTTGGGGCATTACACCGGGTTCAAGTACCGATTCATAAACGTCTTGCCCGGACGTAGACGCAGCTAAGTGCGCAGAAAACCACCCATCGGTATGCTGGGTTGAATAGGTAGATTCACCGATGGGTGGCAGGGGTTGATTAAATTGTAATGAGCCTGTTCCTTGAGGAATTAACCCAAGTTGCGTGTAGGCAAGTCTTTGCAGAAGAATCGGGTCTTCCTCTAGCAATGCTGTGTCGAACCTCTTATATATACCAGCTTGGCTTTGGAGTAGTTGCGCCTGCGTGGCAAGAGTCTGTTTACGCCACTGCATCATGCGGTGTTCTTGCAATGCGGGCATAATCAGGCAAGCCATGACAGTCACAAGCCCCGCAAGCAGAAAAACCCAACCTGGCAGTTGCGCAAAGGCATCTCTTAAGATTGTTTGGTTTAGTTGCTTCATTGTCATCTAATCTATTTATCGTCTTTTGCTACTTTTTTTCTTGACTCTGAAATTTGTTTTTTTACATCAGGAACACCGTTTTGCTTCGAAAATTCCCAACCGGGGTATCGTTTAGACTCAAAATCGACTTTTTTCATGCTATACTCCCCCCCCCGGCCCCCCGGAACCCCGGAATTTTTTTAAATGCTCTCGTTATCGCTGGAACCGCCACCATGAATCAGAACAACGACAATTCCCGTAGCGTCTATATGGAGACCTTTGGCTGCCAGATGAACGTGCTCGACACGCAACTGGTCAAAAGTCAGCTTCTAGGACTCGGGTATTACTTTATTGATGACTGGAAAAAGGCAGATGTCATTCTCTATAACACCTGTTCGGTGCGTGAACATGCTGAACAAAAGGTCTACAGCCGAATTGGGCGGGTTGCCAAACATAAAAAAACAACCAATAGCCATGTCGTCCTAGGCGTGATCGGTTGTATGGCGGAACGTGAAGGCACCGGCGTGGCTTCACGCTATCCCGACATTGACTTGCTCTGCGGGCCAGGTGAACTGGACAAAGTCCCCATGCTCATCGACAACGTGATCAAAACCAATCCTGATTATCGTGGCGGTAAGCGCGGGGTTCTCTCTGCATTGCAAGGTAACACACACCGGCGATCTTCAACTTTTGCAGCAGCAGAAGACGAACTGGAAATGCTCGACTTAGCTCGATCATTTTCACCTGATGACCACACCGGCTCAGCATACGTTCGAATCACACGCGGTTGTAACAAATTTTGCACCTACTGTGTGGTTCCAAATACCCGTGGTGCAGAAGTTCATCGTCCACCCAATAATATTGTTGAAGAATGTAAAAAACTCGTCGATAGCGGCGTTATTGAAATCACATTGCTCGGGCAAACCGTTAATCATTACCACTATGACAACGCAGCCTCGCCCATCACAACCCATGGACTTGCTCAATCTCAAGTGGGCAGCGTGATGACGGTCAATGGCACACGCCAATCATCAGATGACATGACCAGCTTTGCCGACCTCTTGTATCGGATTCATGAAGAAGTCCCAGGCTTACAGCGTTTGCGTTTTGTCACCAGCTTCCCACGGGATTTTGGTGATGATATTCTTCAGGTCATTCGTGACAGTCCGCGTATTTGTCAGTATCTGCACTTGCCTGTGCAGTCAGGTTCGGATCGCATCCTTAAACTTATGAATCGTGATTACACAGTTTCCATGTACGAAGACTTACTTGGACGTGTGCGATCGTACTTGCCTGAGAGTCAGATTGCTTCGGACTTTATTTGTGGTTTCCCAACAGAGACTCAAGAAGATCATCAGATGACTGCGGATCTTTTGCGTCGCAGTCTTTTTAAAAATTGTTTCATTTTTAAATATTCCCCACGTCCAGGGACATCAGCCATCGACCGCTTTGAAGATGATGTCGATGAGGCAACTAAGAAACGCCGCAACAATGAACTGCTTGATATTCAGAACCTTGCTAGCACGCAGGTTCATAACGAAATGATTGGCAAGTCCGTTCGCGTCTTTGTCGAATCTCTAAGCAAGCAGTCCCAAAAAGAAGCGGTTAGTGCAGTGGACCCTTCGATTACATTGGGCTGGGAAAAGTCCCGTCAAACGATTCAGCTTTGCGGCCGAACCGATGGGGACTTGATTGTCATGCTCGATGGTGACGAGTCGATGATTGGCAGTATTGTGCAAGCTCAAATCCAATCTGCCATGCCCTTGACCCTCTTTGGGAAAGTACTCTCGACCCCAGTTGGCTAAAACAATATCATATATATCCATCGGATATGATTTTGACCGCGCCAATAATGCTTTGGAGGTCTAAGATAAGTCGTCGCGTACAAAAAGCAACAGGACAAGTTCATTGACGACTGGTATACATAACACAAGCCCAATGATAAGCGCAGCGAATCGTGGGATTCTTTCTGTTTTATGGATGACTGTTTATGAAGCCATTGATTTTTGATGCTCATCTGGACCTTGCCTGGAACGCTTTGCAATACGACCGTGACCAGAGGCTTGATGTTTTGTCTTTGCGTGCCAATGAATCTCACATGACGACCGATACACGGGGCAAGTGTACGGTGAGTTTGCCTGCGATGCGTCGGGGTCAGGTTGCATTTTGTTGTGCGACGTTACTAGCCCGTGCGCTACCTGATGGTTTTTCTTTGCCGACGCATCCGTCACATCGATTGCCCAAGTCTGTGTTTACTCGTGAGGATATCGACTTTGCCGATGCCACCCTTGCCTATGGCACAGCGTATGGTCAATTGGGTTATTACCGCTTGCTTGAATCATTAGGTGAGATCAAACTCATTTACACGCAGTCCCAGCTTGCTGAGCATGTCGCCCAGTGGAACCCCACTTCACCCATTGGCGTGATTCTAGCCATGGAAGGGACCGATCCGATCATCGAACCCTCGCAGGCAAAACACTGGTTTGATCTAGGTATGCGTGTGGCCTGTCTTGCGCATTTTGGCCAAAGCGCCCACGCAATGGGGACCGGCTTTGATGGGCCTCTTACACCCACCGGTGTGCAGCTTGTTAAAGAGATGGATCAAGCAGGGATCATTCTTGATCTGGTTCACACGGCTGATCTTGCAATTGAACAAGCATTGGATTTGTACACCAAGAGTATCTGTATCAGTCATGCTAATGTCCGCGTGCGTGTCAAAGGTGATCGCCAACTCACCGATGCACAAATTCAGCAAGTGGCTAATCGGCAAGGTGTCATTGGCATCGCTTTATACAATCACATGATCAAACCCAACACGCCTGAGGACCCGCTGAGTAAGGATAATGTGAGTCTCACTGATGTGGTCTATCACATTGATCACATCTGCCAACTCGTGGGTAACGCTAACTGTGTCGGGATCGGTTCGGACATGGATGGGGGCTTTGGCGTGGATCAAATTCCCCGTGAATTGGAAACGATTAGCGACTTGCCTAAACTCGGCGAATGTCTATCAGCAAAGGGTTTTTCCGACGCAGATATCTCCAAAATCATGTCCGGCAATTGGCTGCGATTCTTTGCGGAAAATCTCCCCGTGTCGTAAACACCGCGTGCGGTTTGGCCTTTTAATGAACATCACAAACCACGCCATCACGGACGAAAATCAACTTCGCAGTCACCTTCTGCAAAGGCAACTTACGCATCACCGCAACGGCTTTGCGATAAGCCTGGATTTGGGGTCGATAGTGATCGACTAATGACTCATAACCCGTTTGAGGGGGTACGTCCGTTTTATAATCCATGATGATCACGCGATCGTCCCAGACTTGCGCACGGTCAATTTGACCTTGTACGAAACGGCCATCCATAAGCACCGCGAAATTCTTTTCACGCCAGAGTTGGCAATCGTTATCATCCCAATCTGCCGGTTTACGCAAAGCATCAATCACTGCGGGCATTTGAATCATTTGGAAAAAAGCATCAATGTATTGTGCTTCATATTTCAAGCCTTCAATATCAAGTAATGCTGTAAGCTCATCGCGTGAAGGTACTGCCGATTGATCGCCTAGCCAGTTGAGGGTTTCAAAGAGTCTGTGAATGACAGTACCCCGCGATTGGCCTGTGGATTGGGTTAATGCAAGCAGGTCTGATACACGGATATTGCCACGACCTTCCATTTGAGATGGGGCAATGCGTGGCAGCGATCGCTTGCCAGTCTGTGACTTGATTTTGATCTGGTAGGGCTGTTTAGGTGCCGTTTTTTTGTCAGGTTTTGGGGTTGTTATTTGGGGATCAGGGAGTGTCTCAAACCACTGCGGATTGCCCTGTGTGTAAAGCACTTGCCCCTCATCAACGCAGATGTCTTCTGGTGCAATAAGTGTATGTCTAAGGATCGCAGCTGCGGAACTGTCTGTGTAGCCAAAGGTGCTAAGCTGGCCATCTTTTTTTAGACGCAGTGGGGCAGTAAACAGATATAAAGCATATTTTGCTCGGGTTAATGCGACATAAAAACCACAAAGGTCATCACTAAATCGCCGTTCCCATTCCTGGTTGTGGGCTTCCTCAAGCTCTGGACATTGGTTACGCAGGTTTTCAAAACCTGAGGCATAGACATACTCAATGGGGTCGATAGGACTTGGGCGGGTTACATAGGTAGTCTGCTGTTGTAACGCACCGAGTTTTCGTTTGAGACTTGGCAGAATGACGGTGTCGAATTCAAGGCCCTTGGACTTATGAATCGTCATCACCTGCACCGGTGATTGCTGGGACAAGGGGACTTGCTTACTGCGTACATACGAAGCAAAGTCCGAAGGTTTGAGGTTGGCATTAGGTTCATACGTGACTGCTAATTGCACGAGTAAAGATAATCGTTCACTGCCCCGTGCATCGCTATGTTGTGCTAATAAATTTGCCCAGTGTCCGATTAAACGGGGGTAGCCGATGCTTGATAATTGTTGTCGGATTTCCCATGCAATAGAGCGGATGTCATCATGGTGATAGCTGGTCATCCCTAGATATTTACCTAAGGGTGAGTTGAGTACTTCAAAGGCTGATGTTGGATCGTCAGGTCGATCTGCCATTTGCATTGCAGCTAAGATACAAGAGACCGATGGGTCATCATGCAGGTATACCCCGCCTTCGCTGGCAACATCAATACCAATCCATCGCAGGCGGGTGAGTAGTTCTGAGACTTGTTTGTTGGTCCAGACAAGCACGCCGATGCTATAGCCGGGGGCATTTTGATGGATCACTGCGATTTGATCACAGACTTCAATGGTATGTGCATTGGAAGTCTCATCCATGTCATCTTCGTTAGGCACAAATTGATCGCCGCCTAGAGCTTGAAAATGCACATAGCCCGGAAGCTCACGAGCTGCTTTGTGATTGTCAAAACGTTCTTTCCATTGCGTGGCCCATGTGACGAGTTGATCTTTGCCTAGGCCTTCGTTGTGATCAATACCATTGAAAATATAATTGATGACATCCAGAACAACTTGTGAACTGCGGTAGCTTTCATTTAACGGGACAGTTGCTTCGGGAGGTAGATTCAAGTCCTGTCCGATGTGACTAAAAATTTCCGCACAGCCGCCTCGCCAACCATAAATGGCTTGTTTTACATCACCGACACATAAGAATCGGCGGCTGGCAAACTCATCGACATGCGCGCAAATTTCTTCCGCTTGAGGCATGAGAATTTTCCATTGCTGCATGCTCGTGTCTTGAAATTCATCAAGCATCATGTGATCAATTTTCTGATCCATGCGATAGGCAAGGTCTGGTAAAAAGTCACTCTCAGGATCGGAGAATGCTTGTTCAAGACGCTCGGGGACATCACTGTGCATTAAAATCCGAGCATCCTGCCGAAGCTGGTCGAATACGGATGAGTACTGTTTGGCTAGTTCGAAACGTGCGAGGTTCAGAGTCAATTCCCGGTTAAGGAGCCAGGCTTTGGCATGTATCACTAACAGTTTATAGACACGTAACGTGTTGTCAGAAAGTTCTGCGGTTCCGAATTGAGTAGCCCCTTCACTGACTTTTTTGGCGATGCCTTTGCTTAAAAAAAGTTGCCACTGATCGTCAGCTATAAATCGCAAGTCACTGTTCCAGGCTTTAAGTGCATTGACTGCAATTTTCCCAGTCTTGGTTCTGGGCAGTTCATCTTTTAATGCTTGATGGACATCCAGAGCTTGTTTAAGAAGATCGCCTGTAAGCAAGCCATCGGTGTTGTAGTTGGCCCATTGGGATTCATTGGGGGCTTGTTTGTAAATGTGATACAAGTCGGTGACAACCGTTTGCAAAACATCAAAAACCCGTGAGCTTGCATCCGAGTGATACAGCCGACGCATCAAGTCCAAAAGCACCTTTGGCGGATTGTTGCAAAGCACTTGATCCATGGCCTGCATTTGCAGTTGTTGCATTGCAAAATCGGTGCTGTCTAAAATCTGTGCATTGGCAGGTAGTTGCAACTCCAGTGCAAAGCAGCGTCCCATTTTTTGAAACAAGCTGTCGAGTGTGCTGATCATCAGCTTGTGCAAATGGGTTGTTAATTGTTTGAGAAAAAAACGTTCACTGGGTTTTTCCAATGCAGATTGAGCCGCGAGTGTGATGACACGTTCTAAGATTTCGTAGGCAGCTTTGCGTGTGAAAGTCGTTGCGAGAATCGTTTGCGGGTTAGCACCATGATGAATTAAATCCATGTAACGATTGGTGAGCTGGTAGGTCTTGCCGGTCCCTGCTGAGGCGCGGATGATTAGGTGTGGTAGGTCAGGTAAATCACTCATGCGTCACCTCGATTTTGTAACTGCATTTGATTGATTTCATGTTTGCGAAGCGGATAAGCATCGTGGCATATCCCCTCTAAACCATCTTCATATGCTGGCGGATCACTAGGCGGCCAGAAAATGCCCGCACGAATTTGCCGGATGACGTCTTGGGCAATGGCGACTGCTTCGCTGATTTCATCGGGAGTCCATAAAGCAGGTTCAAAACCAATTTTGTCCAGTTGTTTGCCAAGCTGACAATAGCCAAGCTGTACTTTCTGATTGTAAATTTCAGAGGAAGCGAGTAGATGATAGAGGGGCAATTGCAGGTCGATCCATGTTTTGCTGCCATCGGCATTTTTGGTTCGGTGAGTCGCATCCGGTTTTTTTGAAGACTCGCTGGTTTTGTAGTCCATGATGCGCAATTCGCCTGTGTCGGTATGTCGATCCATGCGGTCGATGCGGCCAATGAGTGTGAAGGGCTTATTGTCCACGGGGAAGTCTACGGTGAATTTGGATTCGATTTTTTCTTGGATGATCCGCCAGCCATCACTGCGCATGCGGGCTTGAAACTTGGCGAAAACGGAGAGTCTTTGACGTAACTGTTCACGTTGAATGGCAATTGCAGGTAATGGATGTTGACCATACGTTGATTCACAAAGTTGATCTAGAACTTCTGAAAAGTATTGGCTTAATGTTTGATGCTCCGTGCAGTCGATCATGTCGCTTTGCCCGAAATGTTGGAGCACATTATGAGCTAAAATTCCAAACGCTGGCGGTGAGAGTTCCGGCAAATAGGGGCTGGGCTTTTTGAGTTTACAAATGTATCGCAGGTAAAAACGGTACGGGCAATCTAGGTATGCACGAAATGCAGTGATGGACAATTTTGTGAGCGGATGGGTTATGGGTGGAGGCTTGGGGATCGTTAACTCAGATTGTTTGTTGCTGGGTAAAAGAGGTGCAAGTTTCAGTATTTTAGGCTCAAAGTAATCTAGTACCGTGGGCGCAAGTTTTTCGTCATCACATAAAAGCATCAGGCGGCTAGGTAACATCGGCTCATGACTTAGATTCGTCTTCCCGGCGATAATCCGTAAATAGTCCCGGCTGTAAAGTATCGCTTCAAGCATGTATCGGTCGCGGGCAAGGCGGGACTTATCACAGGTTAATCCGAGCTGCTGGCAAATACTGTCAGGTAAAAATGGGTCAATGCGCACATCACCGGGAATGCTCCCCTCATTGAAATTCAGGATGTACAGATTGGGTGCATCATCCATATGCAGTTCTAACCAACCGAGAATTTCCACTGCAGGTTTGCCGTTAGGTCGCGCCAAAGGTGTGTTGGCAAGCTCACAACGCAAGAGTTCGCCAGCATGTTCAAAAGATAGATATTGTGGAAGAATATCCCCCCCGGAAGCCCCGGAGATGTCTTGGGGTTCTAAACTTCCGAGGGCGGGGGTGGGGGTAAACCATGTACGCAGGATGCTTGCGATTTGTGATAAGGGATCAATCACTGGCACGTCTTGCTCTACATTGGGATTAAGTGTCAGCGGTGTATAAATTTCTGTAAGCAGATTGCTAATACACTGCGCCCAATGTGATAGCGAACCTTGCTGAGCAAGATGTTTTTCAACGAGTGTGTCGATGATGTGAGCAGTTTTAAGCAGCGGATGCTCACCGTCTTTAGGTCCGGTTAATCCGGGGGCATCGGGTGAGATTTTGTTTTGCAGGTGTTCGCCAAGGTATTTGTCTAACAAGGTGTGGTCGGACATGGGTATTTGCTGATGCAGATATAGCTGCATGTCCGGGTGTCGCAATAGCAATGACAGATCCGTTGAGAGATTGGATTTACAATACTGATTAAATGCTTGAAGCAGACTTACTGGCCCAGATAGAAGAATGTCTCGTTGCTGATGCCAACGGGTATTTAGGCCTGTTGCAACGCTTAGTTGTTCAAGGAGTGGGCCAAGTTTTTCATCACCGACACCTAGTGTCAGCGTGTCGGTGGTAAGCTTGGTTTGCTCTGAGAACGTTTTTAGGTCCATGAGCATGGCTGCGATTTGGTCTTTGGGTTGATCGACTACGATTCGTTTTTCTGCGGGGATATTGAGCGGTTGTTGATGCCAATAAACATTGTCTAGTTCGCCGAAATGACCAAAGTATTTTTCTCGTGATTGAGGTGCATGGATCAACGTCGTGCAACAATCTGAGACTTGATTAAGCATTGCGATTGTCAGCGGGTTGATATCTGCTGTGCAGACTAGTGTGATCCGCCCTGTAAAAGCAATGCGTTGTTCAGCGAGTGCGTTGATTCGCTGAAGGTTCAGATCATGCAGATCATGTTCTGCGAGTAATTGTGAGTATAGCCCATGCAATGCAGTGATGGCTTGCCAACGCTGAGCTTGGGTAAAGTCCGGCCATTGTGTTGCTAATTGCATGACATCACCAGGAAGCAGCCCGCCTGCTGCTAGTGTGTTAAACATTTTTTCAATGGGCGTTGCAAGGTTTAACCATGCTAAAAGTTGGCCCGTTGCAGGCGCGTTAGGAACCAGAACATCCAAATGCTCCGTGGGCAACTGTTTCAAAGCAGTGACTAAAACCAATCGCAAAACAGTCGGGCAACTGGTCTCTGGCAGGCCTGCAATAAGTTTGTCTGCTAGTGAACCAATGGTCGTTAAAGCTGGCGGGTCGATCAGATGTCCGCCGCTTCGCGTAAGCAACAACTCCATGAGCCGCCGACCTGCACGTGAACCGGGGAGTACCAATAGATTGTCCGATTGGGCCGGTTGCTCAAGTAGCCAATGAGCTGCTTGATCCAGTGCGGGCTTAGTCCAATCCAGAAAAACGCGTTGCGTGGGCATCGTACAGGTTCCCCTTGGGTTAACAGATTTAAGTCGCGGCTATTGTAACGCAGAGTGATGACAGGGAGTGTCGTTTTGAAAACTTAAAATGCCGTTATCGTTTTGCATTGAATCCCTAGTACACGCCAATCACTGTGGATAGCACAATTGCGATTAAGTCTCTATAATGCAGTGATGAGTAATATTGAAGAACGTATCGCACAATGGGAAAAAATGACCGCCGAAGCCCCCGATGGCATGAGCTGGTTTAGTTTAGGCAATGCTTACCGCGACGCAGGTCGTGATACTGAGGCAGTGGCTGCTTATGAAAACACCATTGGGCTCGACCCGACCATGTCCCGAGCTTATCAGTTGCTTGGGCAATCTCTTATTGCATTAGACCGCAACCATGAAGCTGGCCCGATGCTCACCCAAGGCTACAGCGTTGCTGCTGGGCGTGGTGATGTCATGCCTCAGAAAGCCATTGGCGAGTTGCTTAAGAAGATTGGTTTGCCAGTCCCACAGGTTGAGGTTGAAGAAAAAGCCAAAGTGCAAATCACCGGCGAACAGATCATCGACCGCCGCTCAGGAACGCCGGGTAATCGCATGGCACAGCAACCCATGCGTGGCAAGACGGGACGCTTTATTGTAGATCACTTCTCCCAAGAAACCTGGACAGAATGGATCGCCCAAGGCACCAAAGTCATCAACGAATTGCGGCTAGATTTTTCCCGTGATGACCACCAACAAGCTTATGACCAGCAGATGCTTGAATGGTTAGGGATCAGCCAAGACGAAATCGATAATTACACGCCAGCAGATGACAAAGCCTGATCTGAATTTCAACTAACGATTAAAAAGAACACCCGTATGATGCGGGTGTTTTTTTATTTTTTGGAAGAAGTAATTAGATTTTTCAGAGGGGAATCGCTTGGATATAAAACCTTTGCCGAGGGAATGTCGCTGGCAGCAGGGTCTAAGTGCGCATCTTGGTCATCAAAGAAAATGTGTGGGTTAAATGCTTTTAAGAATCTACTTTTCTGAAGACCGCCTAGAAAGAACGCTTGGTCAACATATATTTCCCAACTGCGTAATGTATTTATAACTCTCATTTCAGCAGGACTATTGCGTGCAGTCATGATGGCAAGTTTTATTGGCGAATCTTCGAGTCCGCTTGAGAGTCGTTTTTGCACGGCTGATAATTTTGTCAGTAGTTTTGCATATGGACCTTCTTGGAGAGGAATGTCTTGGTTTTCATCTTCTGTGATAAGAAAGGTCTTTAGGCCTTTGGTTTGATTTACGATCTCACTTTTTTCGTTGAAAATAACTGCGTCGGCATCAAATGCAAAGCGGACTTGATCTTCAGTGAGTTGATTGTTTGATGCTGGCGGTGGTTTGACAATGGCTGAGGCGCAAACTTTACTGTCTGCTACCATTTGTGCATCAGGCTCGTTGGTAGTTAAAAATAAATCGACGCAAAAAGCTTCTAGATATTTAACACATGATTCGCCTGCTGTGAAGGCTGATCGAGTTATGTTGATTTTATTTTTTCGAATTTCTTTCAAAACACGATACCCTGTTTCAGGGCTATTTCTTGACATGACAACGACCTCAACAATCGGTGGGCCATCATCCTTTTTATGCTTGTTTAAATTCAATAAAGCTTTAACAAGTGGCATCCCAGTGCCGTCATCTAATTCTTCGGTTTCATGTTCCAGCATGTAATTTCTATATTCATTGATGGCAGTATCGGGGTTTTGTTCTGTTAGATTTTTGAAAACTTCATCAGATTTAGATAAATCAAATAAAGCTGTTGCAGAAATTCCAATGACTAATGTTTGAGATAGATCTGTTGGCATAGAAAATTCCATTACGTGCGGTTAATCGAGATTAGGGATAGATAACCGTGGAATATGATTGCTACTATCTATCGATTAAGTGGATAGATAACAGCGCATTGATTCATTGATCCCCGGTTACAGAACAATTACAACCATTTTATTATAGCGTATTGGGCTGATCTTTGATGTCAGGCAATTGCAGCTTTTTGTTTGGCTTGTTGAATCGGGTTGTATGCTTGTGGTTTGCTTCGTCCGTGGTAAGGACAGAGGTCATTAGTGCCAAAATGTGCAATGAGAACTTTGTTTACGGGACATCATTTAACAACAAAAACAGTTCTATTCCAGAACCTTTATGTCGTGATTTAGGGAACGTAACAGGCATTGTAAATCATACAATTGCTACAGAGGGATATGCAAAGTTGAGAAACTGTCTGTTGCATTTGTCTTTGCATTGTCCAGTGGTACAACCACATAGAATGTAGAGAGCCGACTGTGTGCAGCGTTCCGTTTAGCTGTTGCATCCATGTGGATGCGAGTTTGAATTTCAGACCTACAGTTAGCCAGAGAGGCAAAAGAGTGTGACGCAAACAACACTGCCAATCTGTATATCCGATCCTAATTACCAGTCTCCTTTACAGGTGGCTCAGTGGTATGTCTTGCACGTTAAAAGTCGTCAGGAAAAATCACTGGCTGCATCTTTGGATGCAATGCGGATAGGTTATTTTCTGCCATTGGTTGTGGAACTGCGATCTCACGGTGGCCGTCGTACTCGCGTTGAGATGCCGCTGTTTCCGGGTTATCTCTTTTTGCATGGCTCACGTGATGATGCGTTTGCCTGTGACCGGACTCGGCGAATTGCGCAGATCATTGAAGTCCCTAACCAGTTGGGGATTGCCCAAGAACTAAACAATATTCGCTTGGCTTTATCAAGCTCACAGCCGATGGACCCGTTCCCATACCTCAAAGCTGGGGCCAAGGTTCAAGTCCGCAGTGGCCCATTACAGGGCTTAACGGGCAAGGTGGAAAGTCGCAGTCAATTAGATCGTTTGATTCTGCAAGTACAGGTACTGGGTCAAGCGTGTAGCCTTGAAGTAGATGGCGCAATCCTTGATGTATTGGATTGACGGGTTACTTGCTGGTGATGGCAGGCGTTTGAAGGGTCGGCGGGGGATGAAGGTTTTTTGGGTGATCACTACGCACATAAAGCGTGTAGTTGACCGAGGCGGAGCCCGCGCGTAATGGTGATGTTGTTACTTTTTCGGGGTTTTTGGCGGTTTCGGGGGTTTGTCCCAATGTGACAGATCAACATTAAGGAAGTTTGCGAGTTGCTCGTTACCTTCTTTAAATCGATCTAGCAGAACTGATACGTGCTGTTCTGACATTGGCAGGGGATTAAATGACTGCTGCATTTTTTTGCCAAAGGATGTTTTTTGAACAAGGTTATAAGCTAATGTTCGGCAAGGTTGAGGTAAGGCATATGCAATTTTGCGAATCACAGGATTCTTACGAAAGGGCTCGGTGGTGTAATACCGTAGTTTGCCATCACGATGTTTTGCTCCCTTGTTGTCAACGATCTTGCCTTGCTCTGTTAGGTCAATTTTGTCATCAAGATTCAGGAACCGGCAAACTTTTTGTGTGAAGCTTCGCGGGTCGCGGATCATTTCATCAATGAAGCAAAAGAGGATTTGTTTTTGTGGGAATAGTGATAGATAACGCTGAATCTGTTTGTAGTAATCGCTGCAATCAAGAATCAATGGGTCAATTTTTGCAAACTCAAGGACATTGTGTTCAAAGGGTTTGCCTGGGAAGAGCTCCTTGGTTTGGCGATGGGCGTAATGCGAGAAAGTCCGTGAAACTGGATGACGCATCATGTAGATGAGCTTGCAGTTAGGTGCATGTTCTTTGATCAGCTGCGGAGCAGTGGGGACATGCGGGTAAAACGTGTAGTTGGTGGAACCTTCAGCTAGAAGTTGACCTTCTTGGCGATCATCCCAGAGTTTAGCATACCAGTCCCAGCCGTTGTCCCATGCAGTGTTGATATCAAAGAAGCAGGGTTCTTTATCTGTCGAGAAACAAACTTGTGGATGTTTGTCTAGATAACGAAAGAGCGTCGATGTTCCTGACTTGGCAGCGCCAATAATTAGGAAGTCGGGAACCAGCTTAACGAGATGTGTGGGCGTAACAGTATGGCTCATGGGTAAATTGCTCCGTAAGTATTATCGGCAAATTAGAGAAGAACTTGAGTAAGAAACGCAATCAAACTGTGTCCTATAACGCAGATGTGATTGACGGGAAAAAAGAGGGTTGAAATTAATCGTTCATTAAAAAAGCCGCGTGTATTGTTAATCGCTGAAGCAGCTAACCCACAGTGGGTCAGTGTTCCTTTGGAAGGCTGGTCACATAGTGTGGCTATTAGGCGGATCACAGAGGCACATATTGTTACGCAAATTCGTAATCGTGATGCTTTTGTCCAAGCTGGACTCATAGAGGATGATGATTTTACGGCAATCGATTCACAAGCAGTCGCAAAGCCTCTTGGGAATCTGGCATATAAACTTAACGGTGGTAAGGGCAAGGGCTGGACCACGGTGATGGCCTTTAATGCTCTGAGTTATTACTACTTTGAACGCAAGCTTTGGAGACACTTTGCTAAGGATTTGCAAGCGGGGAAATATGATGTGGTACATCGAATTACGCCTTTAAGTCCGACTGTCCCAAGTCTGCTTGCTAAAAAACTCGCAAAGATCGGTGTTCCCTTTGTGGCAGGACCGCTTAATGGTGGATTGCCTTGGCCCAAAGGATTTGATGGCGCACGTCGCAAGGAAAACGAATGGCTTAGCTATGTCCGCAATGCTTACAAAATGCTTCCCGGTTATAAGTCGATGCGACGGCATGCGACTGCGTTGATCATTGGTTCTCGCGCAACGTACGAACAAATGGGAAGCAAGTTTCACGACCGAAGTATCTACATTCCAGAGAATGCGATTGATCCTGCTCGTTTTAATGTTTCGATTGATCGTGAGCCAAATGAGCCTTTGCGTTTGGCTTTTGTAGGTAGGTTAGTCCCGTACAAAGGCGCGGACATGCTGCTACATGCTGCGGCTCCGCTGATTCGACAAGGCAAGGTGGTTGTGGACTTAATTGGTGATGGCCCTATGAAACAGGAACTCATAGCCCTTGCTAAAAAACTAAAAATCAGTGATGGCGTGATCATGGATGGTTGGGTCGAGCATACCAAACTCCAAGATAGACTGTTGTTGTCGGATGTCTTTGCATTCCCAAGTATCCGTGAGTTTGGCGGAGCGGTGGTACTTGAAGCGATGGCGATTGGACTGGTTCCTGTGGTGTTGGATTACGGGGGGCCTGGTGAACTTGTGAGTCCGCAAACAGGTTATGCCATTGCGATGGGACAACGGGAAGAAATTATCTCGCGCGTCTCCAAAGCATTACAAGAACTAACAGATGACCCCACGCAACTTCGCGAGATGGGGAATAAAGCTAGGCAACGTGTGTTGCGACACTTCACATGGGACGCCAAGGCTGCCATGGTTATGGAAGTCTACAAATGGGTTTTAGGTCAACGTGAAACGAAACCCGATTTTGGAATGCCTTTGCCAGATGTGTTCGATGACCCGATTATTTCCCGTAAATCCGAGCCGTTAACTGTAGCGATCACCCGTGTGTGATGTCGAATAAAAATCAGGTAAAAATTGTAACATGCCCTGGGAAATGCTGGGCGTTGTGGAAGATATTAAACCCTCATCTCTGAGCCATCCACGTGGAATTAAATTTACTATTCAAAGAGGAAATTTCCTAATGCGACTACCTAACTTGTTTCTAATCGGCGCCCAAAAGGGGGGGTCGACCAAGCTGTTTCGCTACTTACAGCAGCACCCGCAAATTGCCACCCTAGGAGCCAAGGAGCCCAACATTTTCTGCGCCGATGATGAGGCCGAAGCCCGTCGACGTTTGGCCAAGGTCGGTTTGGTTGATGAATCGCCCCGCTATCTGATTGATGGCTCTGTTAACAACTCTCGATATCCGCGTTGCCCGGATACGGCTCGACACATTCACGCCATCTGCAATGGACAAGCTCCCCGCTTCGTCTATATCATGCGACACCCAGTTGAGCGCCTGATCAGCAACTATTTTTGGAATCGAGATCGCTATGGCGAACACCGAACGCTTATGGAGGCGGTGGAGCAGGATCCGCAATACATTTACACCAGTCAGTACGACTTGCAAATCCAGGCGTTTTCTGAATATTTTGATCTGTCGCAATTTTGTTTCCTGTCTTTCGACGACTTTGTGGCTGATTCCAATGCAACAGCAGGTCGGGTCTTTGATTGGCTGGGACTTGAGCCTATCGAGTTGCAATCGGTTGGTCGGACGGGTACGGAAACCAACAAGGTAAGTACTCGACAGGCTAGGTTTCCTTTGATCAACAGAATCGTACGGTCAAGTCCGGGCTTGCGCAAGGCGATCAATACCTATGTTCCTCAATCTTGGATCGGGGCTTTGGCCAGCGGGTTGTCACAGGACGTGGAGCGACCGAAGGTAGACCTCGCTACTAAGCGGGAACTGCTCGAATGCCACTTCATGAAGAGTATTGTAGCGACCCAGCAACTGACCGGTCTGGCCTTGGAGTCGTGGCTTGAGGCTTATCAGCCTCATGAAACAGCAACTTGCGATCACTGTCTGGCATGACAGGCCGGACATTGTGCGATGGCAATTGGACTTGTTCCTGTTGTGTGGGATGAC
>JAESSU010000499.1 GCA_016763955.1 Phycisphaeraceae bacterium
ACAACAAACGCCAGCTCGCCGAAGCGTTGCAAAAAATTCAGATTAAAGATGTCCCCGGCGATCTGGAAGACGCGATGCGGATGGCTGATGCGATGGCTCGCGCGGAACCTTTTGAAGAAGTCATTTTATTTAGTGATGGGAATTTCCCACAGAAGACGGACTTTGCTTTGCCGTTTAACATTGACTATCAACGGCTTGGTTCATCGGGCGTGAACTTGGGCATCAGCGCACTTAATGCACAACGTGCAACCCGCCGCCATTGGGATGTCTTTGTCAAAGTTGTCGCAGCCAATGCCCCGGCCAATGCCACCGTGCAGGTTTTGCAAGATGGCCTGCTTGTAGCCACGGAGGATATCCATGTCGATTTGCAAGCCCCTAAAAAACTGGTCTTTCGATTGACTGCGGACAAGGCCTCACAGGTCACCATTAAATTGCTGCCCGACAATTTTGATGCGTTACTCACAGACAACATCGCGTATCTTGATCTGACGGAATTACGCCCGTTGTTAGTCATGATTGACCCAAAACTAATCCCTGAACAGCTTGCCATCAAAGCAATGGAGCAAGTTATATTAGTCAATGAATCATCACCTGCAGACCTGCTACTAACCAATGATCCGCAGGCGGTTGCAGATTCTGTGAAAGTGATCTGGCGTAATGGGGCTTTACCAAACGAACTAAAACCGCTCATGCAAGTCGAAAAGGATGCGGGGACAACAATCGTTTCATGGAACCGTGCAGACCCAATCCTTGGGCATCTATCACTTAATGACATCATCATTTTAGATCAGCCAATTTTCAAAAAAGATGTCCGTGAATTAGATTTTGAATCACTAGGCTACCGGATTCTTATTCATGGCAGCAAAGGGCCATTACTACTCTCCAAACAATACGACAGTCACATGGAATACATCCTGGCCGTCGATAGCGCACGCACAACACTGCCTTACCGCGTCGCCTTCCCAGTGATGCTCAGTAACCTCGTTAACATCACCATGCAACGAGCTGGCTTGCAGGAAATTCCCGCACATCAAACCGGCGTGTTCCCACCTGTTTCAGTCATCGGCGAAAAACAATATCAATGGCAAGACCCCAACGGGAAAACCCTCGAAGCAACAAGTAACATTCAAGGCAAACTCATCGGCTTAGCCTGCCCGCACACCGGCCAATACAAACTCCGTAAGGGTGGCAAGGTTGTAAGAACCTTGGGCGCATCACTGCTAAATAGCTATGAGTCCTCACTGACAAGCGTCGAACAATTACAGTTCCGCGAGTTAACCATCACCGCTGCGTCCAAACCCCTAGCATTGGATCGCTCGTTTTGGCCAACAGTCCTTTGGCTTGCGTTATTGATACTGTTGTTTGAGTGGTGGTATTTCAATCGCCCTAAGCGACTAGCAACACGGTAAATTTTTAGCCGCACCGTTTTTTTCGTATAACTTGAGAAACAAATTTCACAGAGCCGATCCTGTTGCTAGAATGATAGGCCCGCATATCTTTTCTTTTTTATTTTATCTCACCCACAGGGAACACAAACCATGCAACACGGGATCAAAAATCGCATCATGACGCTTGCCATACTGCTTGTCATGATTTTTATCACGGTTGATGCACAAGCATTATCGCTACCTAATATTTTTGCCTCACACATGGTGCTTCAACGTGATCTGCCGATTCAGGTTTGGGGAACTGCAAAAGCTCACAGCATGATCAGGGTCACCTTTGCAGATCAATCAGTCAATGCCAAAGCCAACGACAATGGTAAGTGGAAGCTCTCGCTTAAAGCATTACCCGCTAATAGCAAGGCACAAAAAATGACCGTCACCGGCGATGGTCAAACGATCACTTACGACAACGTACTCATCGGATATGTCTGGATCTGCTCGGGCCAATCCAATATGGGAATGCGTGTCAAAAGTTCAAACAATTCAGCAAAAGAAATAGCCAATGCCACCGACAACTTGATCCGACTGTGTCGTGTAAAAAATCAATTGTCTCCGACACCGCAAACGAATTTAAACCTAACGTGGTATGTATGCAATCCGAAAAATGTTCCGGATTTTTCGGCAGCAGGATATTTCTTTGGGCGAACATTGCGACAAAATATTGATGTCCCTGTCGGATTGATCGATACCAGTTGGGGAGGCACACCTGCTGAAGCATGGACTCGCAAACAGACCCTAACCAGCACCCCGCTACTTAGCGATATAACACCCCGTTGGGACAAAAAAGTTGCCAACTACCCCCAGCGTATGGCCAAGTGGCAAAAAGATATTCGCACATACCAGACACGCATCACACAATGGCTCAAGGATCATCCGGGAAAAACCAAAAAAGATGCCCGTAGCAATCCGAAATATCGCAGCCCACGCAAACCACGCACGCCAGATAACGATTCACACGCACCCGCCGTCCTTTACAACGCCATGATCTACCCACTAGCCCCCTTTGGTATCAAGGGAGCAATTTGGTATCAGGGTGAATCGAATGCGGGGCGATCTAATCAATACCGCACACTCCTGCCTGCCATGATCAAAGACTGGCGGGACCTCTGGAGCCAAGGTGATTTCCCGTTTGGCATCGTCCAACTGGCGAACTTTCATCCAACCTCAAAAATTCCTCAAAATTCAGGATGGGCTCACCTGCGTGATGCACAATGCTTCACCCACCAGTCCGTCACCAACACCGGCCTAGCGGTCATCATCGACATCGGTGATGCCAAGAATATTCATCCTAAAAACAAACAAGATGTCGGTAAACGACTGGCACTTTGGGCAATGCATGATGTCTACAATCTCACAGACACGCAATATACCGGCCCGGTCTATTCAAACTTCAAAGTCACTGGCTCCAAAGTCACCTTGACCTTCGATCACGTCGATGGTCAACTCACCACCACTAACGGCAAAGCACCTGCGGAGTTTATCATCTGTGGCAAGGATCAAAAATGGGTCTGGGCCAAAGCAAACATCACCGGCAAAAACACCCTCGAAGTTTGGGCTAACGAAATCGCAGAACCTGTGGCAGTTCGTTATGCATGGGCCAACAACCCCGCGACCCCCAACCTCACCGATGCGTCTAAGTTGCCTGCATCACCGTTTAGCACGCACAACTGGCCCAAGTAAATTGAGTTTAAAAATCTAAAATAACCAAACGGGAATACATGAAAATGTGTTCCCGTTTTTTAGTGTTTGATTTTCTCCACGCACTGGCGGCGAATATTCACGTTGCGTTGTCGCAGGTCGCCTGCACTTTCTACCACCAGTTCAATATCTCTGCCTCGTTTAAGAACCTTGACCACTTGCCCGACATGCCTGCCATCAATGCGAACCCAATCACCACGGTGATAGTGGTCATCACGTGCTCCGGTGGTCTTTACATCACCGGGCTTTCGTGTTGAAAAATCAGAAGCCAACTGCGCATCGCGTGACTGACACACATCACAGGCATGGCACGATGTCGGAATCTCATCGAGTTTAAAATGCTCTGCAACAAGCTGTCTACGACATTGGTTTTCCGGATTTAGGGCAAACTGCATAATGCCCAACAAGCCTTGCAAATCTGCTTTGTGTTTCGCTTCTTTACCCATGATTTGTGGTAAATCTTCAGGTTCCATCCGTTGAACAATTTGTAGATTGCCCGTCTCTAACGCGCCGCTGGTAATACTCAAAACATCTAGCCACTTTAAGCAGATATCCACACGGTTGTCTGCTTTATTTTTGTAAAGCAATTCATCACGCAGGTCATTAATATCCTTAGTCACAATCCGTTCCCCCCAGTTTAACAGGGCACGATACACGCCCACCACAAACTCACGCGAGGGGTTTGCCCATTGGATAAAATTTTGTTGAATCGCAATATCTTCCTGCAAGTAAATCAGTTCACACCATGCGGGTTTACCATCACGCCCTCCACGGCCTACTTCCTGAACCCATGCTTCAAGGTTCCGGGGAATTCGCACATGCACGACAAACCGCACGTCTGCTTTGTCAATTCCCATGCCAAATGCATTGGTGGCTAGGACGACTTGATCGGTTGACTGCATGAAGCGTTCTTGCATTTGTTTGCGTTCATGGGCTGAGAGTTCACCATGGTAAAGCAAGGTTGAGATGCCTTGTTTGCGTAATCCTTCTTGAATGTGATTTAGATCACGGATGACGGTACCATAGACAATGCCTGGCCCGTCAATTGCGCGGATGATCTGAGCGAGTCGGTCGATTTTCTGCTGCTGGTCATAGACACTGGTCGCGGCCATGAACAGACTCTCTCGTTCAATGCCCGCACGCTCGATTAAGGGGTCTTGTAAGTTTAGTTGCGTCACGATATCGGCTGCGACCTCTGGCGTTGCCGTGGCGGTCAGGCCGATTGTCGGCGGGTTTCCTAACATCTTGCGATAGGTTTGTAGCTGTGAATAGTCAGGCCGAAAGTCATGGCCCCACATACTAATGCAATGCGCTTCATCGAATGCTAGACACGAAACCTGCAACTGCTTGATCACCTCAAGAAACGCAGATGATCGGAATCGTTCAGGGGTAATAAACAGTAACTTGACTTGACCTGTAATAGCTAGTTGCAAACGATCTTTTCGCTGCTTTGCAGAAAGGGTTGAGTTCACAAAAGTCGCAGGAATATCCTTTGCTCGTAGCGCATCGACTTGGTCTTTCATCAGCGCAATTAAAGGCGAGATCACCACCGTCACTCCGGGGAGCATTAGCGCAGGCAACTGATAGGCCAATGATTTACCACCGCCGGTCGGAAGCGTAAAAAGCACGTCTCGCCCTGCAAGCACTGCGTCAATGACCTTTTGCTGATGCGGGCGATAAGACGTAATGCCAAAGCGATGTAACAGGACATCGCGCACCTGCGGTGAATCCGCATGATATTGTGGGAACTTTGCCATATAACCTGAATTATGCGGACATTCTCCGTAAGGTCAAAACGATTCACTCAAAAACAGGTGATCGACTTGGATTTGGAACAAATTCCGGATCCACTAAGTGTTATCAGTGATGCCCATTGATCACTTACGTCGATATTATCTATGTCGGAATAAAATATTGTTCCTAAAATCATTGCAGGAGATTATAGATGACCCCCATGAACCAATCCAACGAAACCAATTTAAACAACGAAGCATGGCGAATGTTTCGTATTCTGTCAGAATTCGTCGAAGGTTTTGAAACACTAAGTGACATCGGCCCGGCTGTCACCGTCTTTGGCTCAGCACGAACCAAAATCGACAACCCCTACTACCAAAAAGCAGTTGAGTGTGGCAGCAAACTCGTCAAAAAAGAACTCGCTGTGATCACCGGCGGCGGCCCGGGCATTATGGAGGCCGCTAACAAAGGTGCTTTTGAAGCACAGGGAACCTCCGTGGGACTCAATATTAGCTTGCCCATGGAGCAGGAACCCAATCCGTATCAAACCCATGAAATCAACTTCCGGTACTTCTTTGCCCGCAAGGTCATGTTCGTTAAGTATGCAGTAGGTTTTATCTGCTTCCCCGGCGGATTCGGCACGATGGATGAATTTTTTGAAAGCATGACCCTCATCCAAACGCATAAGACCGCCCCGTTCCCAGTCGTCCTCATCGGCACGGAATTTTGGTCCGGACTCGTCGATTGGATGAAACAAACCATGCTCGAAAAACATAACGCGATCAACGAAAATGATCTGGATCTGTTCCGTGTCACCGACAGTGTGGACGAAGCGGTAAAAATCATCTACGACTGCTACAAAACCAATTGTCAGCTAGGCCCACCCCAACCGGACATGCCTGCCTATGCCATTCGTGAATCGGCTGAAGGCACACGCTATGGCATCGTGCCCCGATCACCCAGACATCAATCCCCACAGAAATAGTCATACCTGACGAGTCTAAACAATTAGCCTGTTTTTTTAAATGACGCTGGGGTTAGTTTGCCGTTAACATATGTAAAGTCTCGCCCCCCGGAACTTCCACAACTTCCGGGGGAGACTTTGAGGTTTATATGAGCTGCTCTATTGCCATTCGTGATCTTCGCAAACAATTTGGCAAA
>JAESSU010000500.1 GCA_016763955.1 Phycisphaeraceae bacterium
CCTTGCTCGACGATGCGGATCGTGGAGTCTTTGAGATACCAGCCTGCCATCTTTTGCAGGATCGGCCCATGACGATAAGCCGCACCCTGAAAATCAGTATGCGGCCCGCTGGTAATGGTTTCGTTGGTCGAATCCGCCCACATGGGCAATTCAATAATTATGAAAAAAGAACTGGGTGCGTGAGACATGCTAGACCTCCATCTGGATAAAAGATGTGGTCGGACCCTAGCTTGAGCTTGTAAAAACAGTCAGAATCTGCGAGAATCTAACTGCTTGGTTGGCTGCTCAATCACGAACTATGGGCCAGACCTTTGCCACGGAATGCTTGTAACATTCGCGTGGCTTTTTTTTATCAACTTTAGAGATAACAGGTTTTATGACAGGAATAGAGCTTAATACCCTCGCCCGTAACCGTTGTAATCGCAAGTTCTATAGTACGTTATGTACATTATCGGACATTGCGATTTGAGAGAAGGGGGTGGTATTTTCTTTTAGTCTTGTTTTTATCCCTGAAATCTAACAGGGATTAAACGTATGTCGCAGGTAGATATCGCAGACACCACACAAGCATTACTCGCAACGGCCCAAGCGTCGCATCACAACGCGGTCAATGCACTAATGGACTTACAAGCCACCGATGGCTATTGGTGTGCTGAGCTTGAAGGTGATTCAATTCTGCAATCTGAATATGTCCTACTCAAATGGATCATTGATCAAGAAGATGATCCGCGAATCCCCAAAATCATCAAATATCTGCGTAAGCAACAAACTGCTGATGGCTGCTTTGTTCAATATCCCGGTGCTAAGATTGATCTCAGTGCCACCGTCAAAGCTTATTTCGCGTTCAAACTCTGTGGCGATGATCCTAATGCACCTCACATGGTTAAAGCTCGTGAGCAAATCTTAGCCAATGGCGGCGCGGAGATGTGCAACAGCTTTTCAAATTTCTATCTCGCAGCACTAGGACAAATTGATTACAACGCAGTGCCCTCAATCCCGCCAGAGATTGTTTTTTTGCCACGTTGGTCGTATTTCCACCTAGATAAAGTCTCAGCATGGTCTCGGACAATGATCACGCCCCTTAGCATTGTGACATCTCATCGCCCTGTTCGAAAGTTATCGGACACTGAAGGTATCGGTGAATTGTTCATTGATCAGAGCCGTCGTCATAAACTCAAGCCGACGACTTTTAATCAGCATCGCACTTGGACGACGGTGTTCTATTCACTGGATCGCATACTCAAGTTAGTCGACAAGCTAGGTATGACGCCGCTACGTCGTCGAGCATTACAGCGTGTTGAAGATTGGCTCATTGAGCACACGGATCGCAGTGCAGGCGTGGGTGCGATTTTTCCGCCTATGGTTTACATTCTCATTGCACTTCGGGCTCGTGGCTATCCGGATGATCATCCTAAAATTCTCGAAGCTCACAAGCATCTTGATGATCTAATGATCCATGATGATGTCAACGATGAAATTCGTATTCAGCCTTGTTTTTCGCCGATCTGGGATACGGGGATTGCAGCCTACGCATTAACGGAACTCGGTTTTACACGTGAGGACCCTGCTGCTGATAAATGTGCAAACTGGCTCATTAGTAAAGAGTGTCGTCAAGCTGGCGACTGGCTCGCAAATATCAAAGACAAAACCATCGAACCTTCCGGCTGGTACTTTGAGTACAGCAACGAATTTTATCCTGATGTCGATGATACGGTCATGGTTGCCATGGCTCTATGGCGGATGGGCGGCGATGATGCCAAGGCTGCTGCTAAGCGTGGCGTGAATTGGATCCTTGCATTGCAAAATGATGATGGCGGATGGGCGGCATTTGATAAGACCGACGAACGCCCCATCCTTGAACACGTCCCGTTTGCAGATCACAATGCTATTCAAGACCCCTCCTGCCCGGACATCACCGGCAGAACTTTAGAATGCATGGGACACCTTGGCTATGACCAATCACACCCGGCTGTAAGTCGCGGGATTCGCTACATTCAATCACGTCAAGAACCTGATGGCTGTTGGTTTGGTCGCTGGGGTGTGAACTACATCTATGGCACATGGCAAGTCGTCGGCGGACTCCATAGTATCGGCTACGACATGTCCCAAGACTGGGTCCAAAAAGCGGGGTTGTGGCTTAAAAAGTATCAACAAGCTGATGGTAGTTTCGGCGAATCCTGTGATACCTACGAAGACGAAACCTTGCGAGGTACTGGCCCATCGACCGCATCACAAACTGCATGGGGTGTCATGTCTCTACTAGCCGTCTATGGCCCGGATGACGCGGACGTTAAACGCGGCATCCAATGGCTCTGCGACAACCAACTCACCGAAGACCACCCCACCAGTGGCGACAAATCCGGCAGTTGGTACGAACCCTGGTTCACGGGTACTGGTTTCCCAAAAGTATTTTACCTTCGCTATCACCTATACCGTTTATATTTCCCAGTCATGGCAATCGGACGCTGGATGCGGATGAAAAAAGAAATCAAAAGCGAGCCTGCGACAGAGATATAAATATTAATTGACTCTATCTATTCAAAGCCGTGCCACTCCTGTGGCACAGGTCAGCGATGCGTTGCATCGCAGCTATTGTTCAAACATTACGATTCAATTTATACGCATCGCGTCTATTTTGTGCGCGTCGGACGGTTCATAACCCTTTGTCGCATTTACATTCGCCAGGTCAGTCACGCACGAGTTTTAATCGTGATTGGTATGAGTACGCTCTAAAAAACAAACATATGTAATAAAACTTACTTCTCCAACACCGCAATCGCATCATCTATTATCATTGTATCTTCATATAGAGCGCGGCCGACGATAGAGCCTTGGATGGGGAGCTTGCGGAGTTCGCGGAGGTGGTCGAGCGTGCCTACGCCACCGGATGCGATGACGGGGACTTTGGTGGCTTGGGCTATCTCCAAAGTCGATTCGACGTTGGGGCCTTTGAGTGTGCCATCGGTTGCGATGTCGGTGAAGACGATGGCAGCTAATGGCCAGTCGCTAACTTTTATCGCAACTTCTAACGCAGTGGTTTCCAGAGTTTCTAACCAGCCGGCAACCGCGATTTTACCTTTGCGAGCATCGAGTCCTAAGACGATGCGATTGTGATATTTTTCGTGTTCCATTAGTCCTGCAAACCATTCCCAGTTTTGCATTGCAGCTGTTCCGAGGATGACACGTTCAACGCCTGCGTCAAGGAGCTTGTCGATGGTCTGGGTATTGCGAATCCCCCCACCGATTTCGACTTTGAGTTTGGTGTTTTTGCAGATGGATGCGATCTGGGGCAGGTGAACCATTCGCCCTTCTTTTGCTCCATCGAGATCGACGGTATGTAACCATGTACTGCCAGCTGCTTCGAAGACTTGCGCTTGAGCGAGAGGATCATTGCCATAGGTTGTTTGTTCGTTGTAATCGCCTTTAAGGAGTCGGACAACGTTACCGCCGCGAAGGTCGATGGCTGGAAAAAGATACATAATGGTGGAACTCCCAATGATGCTAATTAAGTTTAATTTAATCGAGCATCATAACAGAATTCGATTTTATGGATCAATTGGGAGTCTTCGAGCCAGGGCTAACACCTATAGCCCCTGTCTTGACGAGTCGGGTTGTGTCAGCCCGATTTTGACCGAAGGTCAACTGTTAAATCAGTGATCAAAGTATTTTTGGCGCAACATTTTGACCTGCGGTCAATTCCGTATTGACACAACACGGCTCGCCAAGACAATTTGCGGGACATGCGTTTGCGATAGTCCTCAAGAACCATCAACCGTTACATCATTTGCGGACAGCGTTCTTACAAGATGGTTTCTTCTTGCGGCTAACGACCGATCTTTCAGCAACCTGATGTAGTTCATCAACTAACACTGTCGTGGGTCGGGACAAACGGCAGGTCCGTACGGTTGTCACACAAGGATGCATGAACTTACCAGTGAGTCGATCAGCAAGTAACGTCACCGCATCACGTTGTTGACTAGTGAAATCTGGGCATGATGCAAAGATACTATCAAGCTCTGCATTGCGCAAACGTTTGGCATCGGAATAAATCTGTTCAATCAGCGGGCCAAGACGACTTTCGCCAAGCCATTGTTCAAACATATCAATTTCGTGATCCAAAATTTTCTCACACAAAGGCATCTGGCTCACACGGTATTCCTTATTGTCTGCAACGATTTTGCCCAGTGCGTCGACATCATAGACATACACGCCGTTGAGCTTTTCGACCTGGGCTTCGACATTACGCGGAACAGCTAAGTCGATAAGGAAAAGTAATTCATTGCGACGGCGTTTCTGAGCTTGAGCGATACGCTCTGC
>JAESSU010000501.1 GCA_016763955.1 Phycisphaeraceae bacterium
GCGATAGCCGGGTTTTGACCGAAGGTCAACTCAAAAACCCCTCGGCACAGTATTTTGGGCGCCATATTTTGACCTGCGGTCAATCTCGTGTCGACACAGCACGACTCGCCAAGACAATTTACGGAACATGCGTTTGCCTAAAAAAAGCCCCGCGTGTTGATTCACGCAGGGCTTTGGGTTGTATCACTGATCAGACTTCCGGGGGAAGTTAGACTGCTAAGGGTTTGGCGAAAATTTCACCCGCTGCGGCAACCGCTGTGCCGGGCTTGATCTTGCAACCGCATGCAATGAGTTCCATCTCAATGGCTAGCAAAGCAGCAAGCGTGTCCCCTGCATCGACATATCCCATATTGGAGATGCGGAAGATTTTACCCTTCCAAGAAGCGCCGCGACCATCTTGTCCACCTGCAATGTGAACATTGTGATTATCACGTGTGCCGTTACGCAAAGCTTTGTCTGTCACACCCTCTGGGTAGTACGCACCGGTGACAGAATCACTTGGTGATTTACTAATGAGTTCGAGTCCCATTGCAGTAAAAGCAGTACGGCTTGCAGTGGCCAATGCATTGCTGCGTGCCCACACATTTTCTAAGCCTTCTGTTTCGATCATCTCCAATGCCACACGCTGGCCACGGATCAGACTCACAGGCGGAGTAAAGGGGACATCCTGATTGGCCCAACTTTTGAGCCACTTGCGCAAGTCAAGGTTGTAGTAGCCGGTGGGCTTGACCTCTTTAAGACGTTGTTGGGCACGTTTGCCTAAGCCGACAAATCCAAGACCTGGGGGGAGCATTAGTGCTTTTTGCGAGCCGGTCACCAGCACGTCAATACCCCATGCGTCCATCTCTACGGGCATGGTGCCCACACTGGTAATGCCATCAACAAGCAGCAGTGCATCGGTCTTACTGACCACTGCGGCAATGGCTTTGACATCCGATGCAGTGGCGGTGGAGGTTTCGCTGTTGACCAGCACGACCACGCTAATATCAGGATTCGCTTTAAGGACTTCTTCGACCTGCTGAGCGCTGACCGCTTCGCCCCATGGCACATTGAGCTTAATATTTTCAGTAATGCCCAAAGTCGGAGCATAGGTATCGTAAATGTCCTGCCAACGTTCACCGAACTTCCCGCCTGCAATGGTCAGCACCTTTGAACCGGGCTTGACCAGATTGATCTGAGCAGCTTCAAAAGCAGTCGTCCCTGAACCTGCAAGCGTTAATACAGGCTCACTCGTACGAAACACTCGCTGCAATCGTTGCGAGAGTTCTGCAAAAATGTCCTGAAACTGCTGCGTTCGGTGATGGATAATAGGCTGAGCCATTTCCAAGAGCACCGCAGGTGGAACATCAGTAGGGCCGGGGGTAAGCAAACGAATTTTTGAGAGAACGGGCATTTTTGCCTCCATATTTTGTAATAGGCCAGGGTTTACAAGTTCCTAGGCTCGGAGTTCCGAGGGGGTCAGAGTTCCGGGGGCCAAAGGGAACTTTTTAAGTTTTATTAGTGATTTCGTCAAGCTGGCGAATAAGTTGTTGGATACTAGGGAACACTTTAAATGCTTGCATATGCTTGGTTTTTGCAAATTTGTGCGTAATAAAATGTTCAAAAAGTTTGATCATCGGATCATAAAATCCGTCGACATTGAGTATCAAGATCGGTTTATCGTGAAAATCAAGGTGACGATGTGTGATCACTTCGATGAGTTCTTCAAGGGTCCCAAAGCCGCCGGGCAGAACGACAAAGACGTCCGAACGTTCGTCCATGATGTGTTTGCGTTGGCGCATGGTGTCCGTAAAGATCAGTTCATCACATTGCTGATAGGTGATTTCCACGTGATCCATGGACTTGGGGATCACACCTAGCACTTTGCCCCCTGCTTGTTGCGTGGCTCTGGCGACAGCACCCATTAGGCCGATACTGCCTGCTCCGTAGACGAGCGTGTGGCCGCGTTGACCAAGAGCTTTGCCAACCGTTGTGGCTAGCTCCAGAAATTCTGCTCCAGCACGCTTGCTTGAACCGCAGTAAACCGCAATATTGCTGGGCATGGCCGTTTCCTTGAAAAATCGTGACAGACAGGCATTATAGCGTTTGAATCAGGAAGGGGGCGAGCCACAGAATTTAAGGCCTCTCGAAATTTAACATTCCCTCATGTCCAAATATTTTTTTACTGCAAAAAAATCCCATCTCTGTTGACGTTTACCCCTAAATGGGGGACGCTGGTATAGGTTAATTCCTTACATTACGGCAATTAGCCTGCGGAGATGTACGCGATGATCGATGATGGCCAACAACTGGATCTTGAAGCGGCACCGTTTCGCGCAACACGCTCCAAGAGACGAACGGCGACTTGGCTACTGCTTATCTCAGGCGGCCTGCCGATGGTCGCGACTCTATTGGGATTTTTGGGGTTGATTTGGTGGCCCTTTGAATTACTCGCCAATTACCGATTCCAATATGCATTCATTCTCACAGGCGTAATCCTTGCAGCGATGATGAGCAAGCGATGGATTTGGGCCACCCTTTTATGTCTGCCCTTGGCGTTGAACCTTGCCTTAATCGTCCCGTTGTACCTTCCCACAGATCTACAGCTACAAACACAGACCACACTTCCCAAACCCATTGCAAAAAAAAATCAGCCCCCCGCTAACAATCATTCCCCCGACAGCCACATCCTCAAACATGACGATTCTCAAAGAATCACCATCAACGGCCAACTGTGGCGTACCACCGACGAGCCACTGCTGATTATGAACCTGAACATGAATGTGGCAGAACGTGGCAGCGAACATGTCATGCAACTAATTAATGAAGGTGGCGCAGACCTGATTCTCGCACACAGTGTCACCCAAGCCACACTCAAACAATTAACAATGTATGGCACGCCTTACCGTATCCACAGTATCCTACCACGCGATGATGAGGCAGGCATGGCCCTGCTTGCACGCGTCTCTTTGCCTCCCAAAATCCGAATCACACACACCGCAATCCTTGACCTTGCCAACAGCACACTAGAGGCCCCAGCCATCGAAGCAACTCTCCAATGGCTTGACCGTCCAATTCATTTGCTACTCGTGCATCTAACTAATCCATGGTCTTCACGAGCAGCTAAAACCCACAACCAACAAATCAAAAATATCGTGCAATGGGTCAACAAACAGGCTCATCCCGTCATCGTCATGGGAAATTTCAGTGCGACCCCCTGGGCAGCCCACTTCTCAGACCTCTTGCGCAAAACCGGCTTAATCAATTCACAAGTCGGCTTTGGCATTCAACCCACATGGCCTGCCAACGGCGGATTCCCACTCGGTGAAATCCCGGTAGATCACTGCCTGCATTCAGAATCACTCGTAACAGTCGAACGTGGACTGGGCCCGACCAATGGAGCAGACCATCGCCCCCTAATCCTCAAGCTAACATGGAGCGATCCCCATCCGTATCCCCCTCAAACGCAACCCAAACCGACAGCGAAAAAGACTCAGTAGACGTGTATGAGCGATGCTGATTTTAAACAGCGGGCAGCATTTATTGTCTGCTATACCCGTCGCCAATGAACTTGTCCTGTTGCTTTTGTACGTGGCCCCCCGGAAACTTGTTTTAGGCCTCCAATGCGTTTACAGCGCGGTCAAAATGATACCCAATGGGTATCATTCAATTTTCTAATCCCCAGCCACTAACCCCAAACCAAGCGCAACGTTATACTGAATCAGATGAGTTCACTCTTACCCAATTCAACGTCCCAACGGGTTACGCTCAATCATCTGCGCCAATGGGCACAGGCAGGCGACCCCTTTGCCATGCTCACCTGCTATGACGCCACCACCGCAAGCCATCTCTGGCAAGCGGGCATCAAAACCTTACTTGTAGGCGACACCGCTGCACAATTTATCTTGGGACATCCCAATACCCAAAGCGTGAAAATGCCCTTCATGCTCGAAATCACAGCAGCGGTCCGACGCGGCGCACCCGATGCATTTATCATGGCTGACATGCCCTTTGGTAGTTATCACTGTGGTGATGATCAAGCTCTAGCCCACGCGGTAAGCTTCATGCAAGACACCGGCGCTGACTGTGTTAAATTTGAACTCGTCCGCAATCAATCCCCCCTAGTCCGCAGACTCAGTGATGCAGGCGTTCCTGTTGTCGCACACATCGGCTCACGCCCTCAGTCCAAACTCGTCTCAGGCCGCAGTCGCACACTCTACAGTCAATCAGACATTCAAACTGTCGTAGATGATGCCAAAGCACTGGCAGACGCTGGGGCGATTATGATCCTCATTGAAGCCGTCCC
>JAESSU010000502.1 GCA_016763955.1 Phycisphaeraceae bacterium
ATGTTTATGCAGCAGGTGAGATTTCCGGATATATCACTGTAGCGGTAAACTTCCGTCTGGCTCCACCCGAGGTAGCTTTTGTCCTCAATGATAGCACGCCATCGGTGGTGGTGTTCGAAGAGCGATATCTTGATATTGTCGCCGAGGTGCGTGCACAGGTGGCCCAGGATATTCGCTATATTTGCATCGGCACACCGCCAGATTGGGCGGAAAGCTATGAAGACGTAATCCAGTCGGGGCAGTCTGTGCCGCCAAAGACTCGTTCAAAGTCTGATGAAATCGCCCATATCATTTATACTAGTGGTTCGACCGGGCGCCCCAAGGGGGCGATGCTAAGTCATCGAGCCCAATATGAATTGGCCCGCCAAGTGTCGGCGGAGGGAGGCACCCAGGGAAACGATGTGCACCTGGTGGCCATGCCGTTGTTTCATATAGGGGGTAAATGCAAGCAACTTGGTTATGCCTTTCGAGGTGGTACGATTGTGTTGCATAGACGGTTCGACCCTCGGGCGGTTGCAGAGGATACCTCCAAGTACAAGTTGACGGCACTACATTTAGCACCGGTAATGCTGCAAGCGATTATGGATCTGCCTGACTTCTCATCTTTCGATTTTAGCTCACTCAAAGTCATTCACTACGCGTCAGCTCCAATGCCAGTTGCGCAGCTGCGTCGCGCGCTTGAAACATTCGGTTACATTTTGATCCAGCATTACGGCATGACTGAAATCGGTATTGGTACAACCTTGCAGATGCACCAACATAGTGTAGACGGCGACCCAATTCAGGTTAAACGACTGGGGTCGGCTGGGCAGGTGCCTCAAGGGATTTCCGTGCGTATCGTCGACGGGAAAGGCAGTGATTTACCGTGCGGTGAATCCGGCGAGGTTGTTATTCGCAACCCCTTTCTGATGACCGGCTATTGGAATGATATGCCGGCGACGCTGGACGCCCTGAAAGAGGGGTGGATGCATACTGGCGATATTGGTTATCTCGATGAAGAAGACTATCTGTTCATAGTCGATCGCAAGAAGGACATGATCGTATCGGGCGGCGAAAATATCTATCCACGCGACGTGGAAGAAGCTCTGCACGCTCACCCGGCGATTTCTCAAGCGGCAGTTATCGGTGTGCCAGATGCGTATTGGGGGGAAGTCGTAAAAGCTTTTGTCGTATTCGTTGACGGCAAGCAGGCGAGCGAAGAAGAAATCATCTCTTTTTGCAAGACACGTATCGCGAGTTATAAAAATCCCAAATCAGTAGAGTTTCGCGAAGAGCTACCACGTCTCGGCAATCTCAAAATTGACAAGAAATCCTTGCGTAAACCCTATTGGTCAAATCATACACGGCAAGTCAATTAACCCCTCAAGCAACTTTATGAAGTTGCGCGTGCTCGGTGAATCACCACCGCAAATTTCAAATGTTAGCGTGCTGCAATCAACGATATATTGGGAAATCCGATTCTGGGTAAGGCAGATATGGTGCGTCTGTTTGACATCACACATATGTGCCAGCAAGTTGCGGCACACAAAAGGTGTAGTTATATTTTTGACAATTTATGCGCGTTGAAAAAAAGCAAAATGGCATCTGATGCAGGTTAAAATTTTACCCATCAGCCACGTTGATTTAATCGACGGATGGCTAAATTTTTTTAAATCCAAATATCTTTTACAATTAGACTTTATTGGTAACTCATCGATCTAGGCATCAAAAAAGCCCGCCGCCGTATTTTCTCAATACAGCGGTGGGCCTATATGAATGAGCCTTCGAGGCGGTCTTGGCTTATTGCGCCTTGTTCGCTTCGATCTCTGCTCGTACAATCTCTAGTTCGCGCTTGAAAGCGGCAAGCACAGCTGCGTGTTCGGCGTCGCGCCCTCCCCATTCTTCCACAACGCTGGCCAGCGCTAGGTCCATCTCGGCTTTCTCTTCCGCAGAGGGTTCAATGATTTCATGGCCCTCTGTTTCGCTCAAGATTTTTATGACGTTAGACGTTTCTTCGTGCACGGCATCGGCCCATCGGCGAGCCAGGCCTTCGCCACTATACTGATCAACAGCAGCTTTCGCCTCGGTGGGCAGTCCATCATATACTTCTTGATTCATACCCATCAGCACGATGACACCACCCAGACCATAATTCAGGTGGTAAGGCGTGACTTCGGAGATGCGGAAAGCATGAAGAATGGTCCAATCGAGCATGGTAGCGTCAAGACCGCCACGGCTGATTGTCTCGGAAATCTGGCCCGCTAACATGCCCACTGGGTTTGCGCCCAATGCGGCCGCGACGCTGCCGAACACAGGTCCAGCAACACGGGTTCGTAATCCATTGAGATCATCCATGTTGCGCACTGGTCTGCTGGAATGAACCTGATAGGAGCCAGTCAGGAAGGCTGCGAGCACCTTAAAGCCGGGGTAATTCAGGTCGCCATTTTCTACTAAACGATTGATTGCGATGGATGAAACCCGGGTATCAGTCCACAGAAATGGCAGTTCACCAATGTCATTCAATGCGAAACGGCCAGGATTCTGCGAGGGTACGATAAGACCCATATCGGAGACGCCGCCTTCAATGTTTTGCAGCTGCTGCGCTGTACCACCAAGCGTACCGCCGGCAAAAATTTCGATTTCAAGCGTACCGTTGGATGCAGCTACAATGTCTGCAATCCAGGGCTCATAGACTTCGCTGACAAGAAAGGCTTGCGGGGATTCCCACGCCGCGTGTTTGAGATGTATAGGTTCCCCCAAAACCGGCTGTGCGGCGCTGACAAGAATGCCAGTTATCGCGGCCATTGCAAAAGATAAAATCTTCATATTTTCCTCCATAAAGAACTTTATTTGAGCACCATTGGTGCGTTCCGAGGTCCATATGTTAGGTACGCTTTGCGGAAACGAGTCACGTATTGTGCCATTTGTGCATCTGGCGAACCGAAAATGAATTTTGGGGTTTTTTCTGCTCAAGCTCAATATTTATGCGGGGCGCTAACGCGGCTCGTGATCATGCCCACTTTATTCATTTCCGCCACTTCATAAATTTGGTCGACCCGCTGATTGAAATA
>JAESSU010000503.1 GCA_016763955.1 Phycisphaeraceae bacterium
AGGCGGTGCGGATAACGCAGCGGGTGTTGGCGGCAACGGTGGAGCAGTCACCTTAGTGACCACCAATGCTCTTGCAGCCTCAACCTTTAATGACATCACCTTCACCGGCATCAACACCAACGGTGGCAACTCAACCTCGGGTGCAAACAATGGCGGTAACGCAGGTGCAATAACCATTAGCTCCAACAACGCTCCTAATCCACTGGGCACCAACGCTGATGTCATCATCAACGGTAACGTCACAGCCAACGGCGGTAACGCTACGGTCACCGGAAATGGTGGAGCAGCAGCGGGTATCACCGTCACCACCAATGGCGTTAACTCTGACATCCTTGTGAATAACACGGGCAGCATCTCAGCCAACGGCGGTACAACAGTCGGTGGCACAGGTGGAACCGCAGCAACAGTGCTACTCACCACGCAAGACGCAACAGCTTTGGTCACACTCAACGGTGCGGTCTCCTCTGATGGCGGTGCGTCATCGGGCATAGGTGCTAGCGGGTTGGGTGGCTTTGTGAATGTTCAAACCAACGGTGCCAACTCAGCAGTCGTCGTGGCGGCTCAAATGTCAGCTGATGGCGGTAACAACACTAGCACAGGTAACGCAGGTAGTGCTGGCCTAGGTATCAATATTACAACTCAGGGTGCAGCAGCAACCATCGACATCAACGCCAACACACATGCCAACGGTGCTAGTGTGACAGGTGCGACTTCAATCGGTGCCGGTGGTGCAGCGGGCCAAGTGAACATCACCACTGCCGGTGACAGTGCAGCGATCACGGTTGCAAATAATGTGACGGTCGCTTCTAACGGTGGTTCAATCACCGATGGCACAGGCACAGCAGGTAACGCAGTGGGTGTGACTCTTAACACCACAGGCACAACTCTGGCACCCATCACACTCAACGGCCAAGTTGCTGCTAACGGCGGCTCGGTGGCAGCGGGTGCGGGCAATGCAGGTAACGGCGGTATCATTAACCTTTCCACGACCGGAACATTCTCAGACATCAATGTCTTTAACTCAGTCAACGCCAATGGCGGCTCAGCCATCAGTGGCACGGGCGGCGTAGGCGGACAGGTCCTTCTATCAACTGTTGGCACGGGGTCAGACATCTTCACCGATGCAGAAATTTCCGCTGACGGCGGTAGTAGTACAACGGGTGCAGCAGGTAATGCGGGCGGCGGTAACGCCATTAGCATCGACACGCAGGGTGCTCAGGCCGTGATTGAAATCTTTGCAGACGTTCATGCTAACGGTGGTAGCACAACAGGTGCTTCAGCGGGTAACGCAGGTAACGCTGGCAATGTACTGGTTCAGACGACCGGTGCCGATGGCACGATCTTCGTCGATCAACTCGTGACAGTTTCCGCTAACGGCGGCTCGACTGATGTGACTTCCACCGCTGGTAACGGCGGTACGGGTGCGACAGTTACCGTGACCACAACCGGTGATAATGGCGACATCGAAAACGATGGCACCCTCTCGGCAAACGGCGGTGCAGCAAACGGCACCGTGGGTAACGGTGGCGTGGGTGGTAATGTCAACATCACAACTAATTCTGTATTGGGTGGGACAGGTGTTGGTGGCACGATCACCCTCGCCGACACTGCTCAAGTCAATGCAACTGGCGGGGCTTCAGCCAATGTCATCGGTGCAGCAGGTGGCGATGTCACCCTCTCCACAACAGGTATTGCTGCGACCATCGATCTGCAATCGGGCAGTTCAGTTTCAACAGTCGGCGGCAACGGTGCAACAGCCGGTGGTGCTGGCGGTGGCAACACCATCCTCATTAGCTCCACAGGTGCCAATGCCAACATCACCGTGGACAACACACTAAACACCAATGGCGGCTCGTCAACCAACGGTAACGGCGGCCAAGCGGGCAACATCACCGTGCAAACCACGGGGACAACAGCCAACGTCGCAATCAATAACGATGCAGTGATTACGGCCAACGGTGGCACTTCAGCAAACACTGGCACAGGGGGCGGCGGTGGCACGATCACCTTCCAAACAGATGCAGGCAGCTCGGACATCAACGTCACAGCCGACCAAGCAATCACAGCAACAGGCGGTAGTGCCGCGGGGTCTAGCAATGGTGGAACAGGTGGTGTAATTACCATCGACACCGACTCTGCTGCGGACGGCAATAATGGCGGCATCATCACAATCGATGACAACGTCACGCTGATCACCAGCTCTGGTAGTGCAACAGGCGCAGGTAACGCTGGCGACGGTCAAGCGACGAGCATCACCCTCACCACCAATGGCGTGGGTAGCGACATCAACATCGGCGACTTCGTGGCACTGACCACCACCGGTGGCACAACCGCTGATGGCTCGGGCACTGCTCTTTCAGGTGGTAACGGTGGCGGTGTCTTGGTGACCACAACCGGTAGCACTTCAGACATCACTTCGCAGACTTCTTTGACCATTAATACCAACGGCGGGGCATCTACCCTTGCTGATGATGGCGGAGCAGCAGGTGTCATCAACATCAACACAACTGGAACAACATCCACCATCGCACTGGGTATCAATAACACCCTCGCCGCAGTGGGCGGCACATCAGACACGGGTACAGCTGGAGCAGGTGGCAACATCGGCATCACCACACTGGGCATCGGTGCAACGATCACAACTGCCAACGGCGTGAACATCAGTTCCACTGGTGGTGCAGATAGCACACCGCTTACAGCAGGTGTCGGCGGAGCAGCAGGCACCGTTAACATCACAACCGCCCAAGACAATGCCAACATCACCCTCGGAACCGGTGCGATCTCAGCATCGGGTTCAACGGGCGGCACAACTGGCGGAGCAGCAAACACCATCAATGTCCTAACGGGCACAGGAGCAGCTGGAGCAGGTACAGATGCTGACATCAGCATCGCATCGACACTAACTGCAACAGGTGCTACTGGCACCACAGGTGCTGGCGGTAATGGCGGTACAGTGAACATCACCACCGATGAAACACTCTCAACTGTGACCCTCGCCTCAACCGCAAACGTCACCACCACCGGTGGCAACAGTGGATCACTCACAGCAGGTAACGGCGGTGCCATCACCATCAACACGGATGCTGATAACTCTGGCAATGCTGACGGAAACACAGTAACCCTTAACAGCAACCTCGCTGCTAACGGCGGAAACGCCACAGGCACCACAGGTACTGCTGGAACAGGCGGAACCGTGCTTGTCTCAACCGATGGCAATGCTTCATCCATCACACTGGCGACCACAGGCACCATCGCTGCAACAGGCGGTAACGCAACCAACGCAGCTGGCTCAGCAACCGGCGGCCTCGGCGGTACTGTCACCCTCGAAACGCAGAACACTGCTGGCAGCGATAACGCTGACATCACACTTAACAATACAGTCAATGCTTCTGGCGGAACTTCCGCTGGCTCAGGCAATGCAGGTGCCGCAAACGGTGCGGTGACCATCACGACTGCTGATCTTAATAGCGACATCACCGCAACCGCAGCCATCACCAATAACGGTGGTGCTGCAACAGGCACCGGCAACGGCGGCAACGCAGCCACTGTCACCATCGCAACGACCGGCACCAGTGCAGCTAACATCACACTCACTTCCGTCACCGCAGCCGGTGGCGCAGCAACCGCGGGTAACGGCGGAGCGGGTGCTTTGATCAATATTGACACAGTTGGAACGACTTCAACCGTCACGGTCTCCGGCGACCTCAACACAGTCGGCGGAGCAGGCACAACTCTTGGCGGTGCAGGCGGCATCGTCAATGCCAACAC
>JAESSU010000504.1 GCA_016763955.1 Phycisphaeraceae bacterium
CGCTTCGGAATTGAATCCACCCCTTCTGTGCTTTGTGTGGTTAACTGCTTTGGACACTGACCTGATCGATTCAAAATCCCACCTGCCCGACCCCTCCCGATATCCCACGATTCGCAGAGCCTCATCATTGGGCTTGTGTCCCCTGAATTTCAATGCTATTTTGAAACTTAGTGGTTAAATATCTAAACAAAAAAAAGCCCAGAACTTTCGTTCTGGGCTTTTTAAATATTTAATTGTCGTTGCGACTAACACCCAAATTCACGGAATAAACTTCCGGGCTTCCGGGGGGGGGTTAGCTCTTGCCGGCAGTGTCTTCACCTAGAAGCTGAGCCACTAAGCGGGATTCGCCGACTGTTGTCTGAATCTCACCGGGGCTTTGGGCTCCGGCTGCGATGGCGGATTCGGCAGCATCTTCAAGCTGCTGAGCAGCAGAAGGATCAGCCGCGTCAACCGGTTCAGTCAACTTGATCACCTTCATATCTTGGTAGAGCTTAAAGCCCGTACCCACAGGAATCAGGTGACCTAACAGCACGTTTCCCTTGAGTCCTTGCAACTCGTCAATGCGACTTGCAAGCGATGCATCGGTGAGCACCTTGGTGGTTTCTTGGAAAGATGCACCAGAGAGGAAACTTTCAGACTGTAGTGAAGCTTTGGTAATACCAAGTAGCAATGTCGTTGCACTAGCAGGACGGCACTTAACAACCTTAGCTGCCTCATTGCCTTCAGCTTCAGACTTGAGATTCGCTTCCTTAAGTTCATCCTTAGTCACTAGTGTATCCGCGACATAACTGGTGCCGCCTTGTTCCTTGACACGGCCCAAAACGGACACTGCATCATTGGCTTCACGGAAGCGGAATTTGTCCACCACTTCGTTAGGCAGCAAGTGGGTATCACCAGGATTATCAATACGTACCTTACGCATCATCTGTGAGATAATGATTTCAAAGTGCTTATCGTCAATGGTCTGACCCTGAGCACGGTACACATTCTGAACTTCTTCAAGCAAGTAATTAAAGAGTGCTTCTTCACCACGAATTCGAAGGATGTCCTGAGGAATCAATGGACCTTCAATCAGTGGATCGCCTGCTTCAATCGCGTCCCCAGCATGCACCAACAAGTGGCGGTCCTGCGGGACGTGATGGTCTTTTTCAAGACCCGATTCAGAGCGAACGATAACGGTCATCTTGCCCTTACGCTTGTCAGAGCGAAGTTCAACCACACCGGAGATGTCGGCCATGACCGACGCTTCCTTAGGTTTACGTGCTTCGAAAATTTCCGTAACACGTGGCAGGCCGCCGACGATGTCGATTGCGCCCTTACCATCACGTGGCTGACGAGCGAGCATGTGACCGGCTTCGATTTTCTGACCTTCGACCACTTCAATACGAGCCTTGGCAGGTAGGAAGTGGTTGTCGAGAATCTTGCCAGACTCATCTTCAATGACGATCCGTGGGTGCATTTCACCCTTGTGTTCGATAACGACGAACTGTTCACGTTTGCCGACATTGGCTTTACCCTGTTCAGCTTCGTTTTCAAGACGCACGGTTACGCCGGCCTTGATGTCTTCGAAGCGAACGATGCCGGCCTTTTCTGCGAGGATCGGGGTGCGATGCGGGTCCCACTTGACGACAACCTGTCCCTTACGGACGGAGTCGCCGGGCTTGACGACAATATATGAACCGTATTGAACCTTGGTCTTTTCAAGTTCGCGGCCCTTGGCATCGTGGATGCTAAGTTCACCGGTACGCTTGAGAACCACCAAAACGTCGTTGCCATCATCGTCCTTCACAGGCACTTGCGATGCATCTGCGACTTGGATCGTACCACTATGTTGTGAGCGGTATTCCGTTTCAGTAATACCTGTGTGAGCCACACCACCTGTGTGGAAGGTACGCATGGTTAGCTGCGTGCCAGGTTCACCGATTGACTGAGCTGCGATGATGCCCACAGCAAGACCTTGCTCGACTAACTGGCCGGTAGATCGGTCTTGACCGTAACACAAAGCACAAACGCCTTGCTTAGCTTCGCATGTTAGCGGGCTACGAACCATGACGCTGTCGATGCCCAAGCCTTCGATCTGGGCAGCGGCATCGGGGAGGATGATGCTATTTTCTTCAACGATGAGCTTGTCGGTGATCGGATTACGGATGGTTTCGCGAGCGATTCGGCCGATGATCTGCTGACGCAAGGGGATATCGACTTCTTCACCCTTATAGGCAGCTCTCTTGGCAACACCTTGTTTCGTGCCACAATCATGGTGAGCGATGAACACGTTCTGTGCCACGTCTGCGAGTTTACGTGTGAGGTAACCCGAGTCAGCGGTTTTTAGAGCCGTGTCAGCCAGTCCCTTACGGGCACCGTGAGTTGAGGAAAAATACTCAAGAATGTTAAGGCCTTCACGAGCATTAGCCTTAATCGGTGTTTCAATAATTTCACCTGAGGGCTTACTCATCAAACCACGCATACCAGCGAGTTGCTGAATCTGCGAAACGTTACCACGAGCACCCGAGTCGGACATCAACCACACAGGATTGAGGTACGGCTTGCCTTCTTTAGAGTCGATTGGAACGGGAAGTCCCAATTCATCACGGCGGTCGTTTTTAAGTTCTTTGAGAAGTTCTTTGGTCACTTCTTCACGGCAGTGAGTCCAAAGGTCAAGCAACTGGTTGTAACGTTCACGCCCGGTGATCGCACCGGCATCAAACGCCTTCTCAACGCGGTTCACTTTCTTCTGGGTTGCGCCAATAATGTCATGCTTGGCAGCAGGAATACGCAGGTCAGTAATACCAAAGGACAAACCGGAAAGCGTGCAGTTCTTAAAGCCCGTTTCCTTGAGCTTGTCGAGCAAGTCAATGGTAGCGGGACGACCTGAACGGGCATAGGTGTCATCGATGACACGTGAACAGCCCTTTTTACCCAGTGAACAGTTGTAGTAAGGCATGCCTTCATCAAGGATGTCATTGAGGATCAGGCGACCCACAGTGGTCATCACACGCAAGTTAGCAGGCAAGGGTTCAACCGTGCCTTTTTCTTGCATGACGGTGTCCACGTAACGGCCCTTGGGCAGACGCACTAGAATCGGTTCATGAATATCGATCTTATTGAGCGCATGAGCATGGAACGCTTCGACAGGGTCCTTAAAGAACTTGCAGTCTTCCTGCTTGGCATGCTCAATGGGTTGAGACACCGTCAGGAAGTACACGCCTAACACAATATCCTGTGAGGGCGAGATAATCGGGCTGCCATTGGCAGGCGAGAAAATATTATGAGGAGAGAGCACGAGCACTTCTGCTTCAGCCTGAGCTTCAACAGACAAGGGCAAGTGAACCGCCATCTGGTCACCGTCAGAGTCGGCGTTAAAGCCTGAACACACCAAGGGGTGAACCTTAATGGCGTTACCTTCAACAAGCACAGGCTCAAAGGCCTGAATACCCATGCGGTGAAGCGTAGGAGCACGGTTCAAAAGCAC
>JAESSU010000505.1 GCA_016763955.1 Phycisphaeraceae bacterium
TGCTCGGCGTTCTTCATCTGGATTTTGGACATTGTATGAATGCGTGACATAGTAAATCATCAACGCCGACTCTGGGCCCACGGTCGCAACCCCATGCCAAAGTGTGGGTGGGATAATCACGATGCCTGGATTTTTTTCACCGATGACCATTTGCCACGCGGAAAAATCATCACGAAAGATGCCGACTTTGATATGGCCCACCGGACACATCCAAAAATCGGTTTGCAGTTTGTGTCGATGCCATGCCTTGATGGTTCCCGGGTAAACCTGTGAGATGTTCATTTGGCCTTGGGGCCCTAGGACACCTTGCATCAGGTTCATATGAGACCAGCCGCGGTCATCTGCAAAAACAGACATAGGCATGAACATCGGTTCATTGATCGCTTGGGCTTTATCATGGGCTTCTGCCAGTGACATATCACGGCAGAGGGTGGGCTTTACAATTTTCACGGACGTCTCCCTGTTCGAATCATAGCAACCATCATGACATCATTGCTGAGTTTACTAACAGGACGTGGTTGCGAACGTCTTGCCGATCTGACAACAGGCTTTATTGCCTGAGTTTGCCTAATAAGTGGCCTTTTCTCAACGGGTTGTTTGGACACTTGTCTAGGTTTAGACATTTTAGCAGGTTGTCGATATTTTTGACTTGAAAATGATGCACTAAGCAGTGCCATTTCGCAAACGACCAAGCTGCTCACCACCAATGTGACAGACCACTGCCACGTATTAGTCCAACTGACCCATGGCTCATAAGTACTTAAACTCAAGATAAATTGGCAGGCACCGATCATCATCGCAGCCAATGCCAGCCAGCCGTATTTTGCAACAATATAATATCGGTGATACACAAGTAACGCGATTAAAGCCACCGTTGGCACTAAGAGCAACGCAGCACTAGGCAGTGTAATCCCACCGCGAGCATGCATCGGCAGATAATCAAATTGCGCCCCCAAAATCAAACACAATTCATTAAGAGCAAACGCCTCGTTAAGTCCAAGGAACATCATAAACAATGCTCCCAAAGCCCAAAAACGAGCAGGACGCGTGTAACGGATATACTTCCAATGCCCCCAAGTGCGGTAGCATAACAACATCGCTAAAACACAAACGCCCACCACGCCCATATTCACAGGCTCCATTTTTAGAATCGGCGGAACCCAACCCTTGATCCCCAAAAATTGCCAATGTTTAGGGAAAGTCGGATCAAAAACTTGGTATTCCTCACGAATACCCTCCTCGTCGATATGGAACATGCGAAAACCATGTCCCATTTCATCCGACACACCGGAGGTTCCGCCCACGGTATAGGTTCGAGCTTCACTGCCATGCAATTGCTGCTCTGTGGTTTGGCGTAAATGACCTGCTAAAACTGCTGAGACGTTGTACTTTTTAATTAATTTTAAAACTTTATTGCGTGTTTCACGTGGCCAGTTTTCGTACCCCTCTTTTTCATCATAGGTCTGACGATACAACGGCTGATTCATCAGTAAAAAAATATGACGACGATTTGCCAGATGATGTTCTTCAAGCGTTTTTTCCAGCCAATTCCATTGCTGTATATGTTCTGTGGCATCGATCGAATCGTCTTTTGCGGTCTGCGAATTGATCATGATAAACGCGCAATTTTTGATCACAAAATCGTAGTAGTCAAACCCCAGCCGATCACGATAACGCTCCAAGTCAATCGGTGATTCGACATCGTGTTTGCCAGGAATCAGATACGCGGGCGTGGTGTATTGTTTTAACCCTTGCATGAACAACTTCCACTGATAAGGATTGTTGGCATGCACCAGATCACCGGGCATAATAATCAAGTCCGCAGACATGTAATTGAGAATTTTGGATTGATCGACAAACCGTTGATAGCTGCCTTGCTCAAAACCGTTACCATAACCAATCTGCGGATCACCGACTAAGATAAACGAAAACGGATCAAAATCACCGCGGTCTGAAGCGTGAGTCTGAGCAGATGCCCTATTACCTGCGATCACCAACATCACCATCATCACCAATACGAACCACCGCGTGGTCATCGCCACGGGCAATTGAAACGTGTTATTGCAATGAGCATCACGGGGCATTTGTAGAATCTCCGAGTAGGTAACTTGTTTTCTTTACCTTGTTATTCATGTGGAGCAGGTTTGACCGAAAGCTTTTTAGATTGATCCTGCGTTGCGTGTCCGGTTATGACATTTATGCCGACTTAAGGGCACGTTTGAGAAACGGGCCGATTGTGTTTAGCCCCCCCGCGATGCAAATCAGTGACGTGCTGAAAGTAGGATTAAGAAAACTATCGAGCATGTGCATGATTAAAAAAACCATCAGTGCAGCTGGCGGACCAAGGTTAATATCAGTCCATAATCGCGTTGGACATCCTAAAACAAACTGCCAGATTGGAATGACAAAAATAGCCAACAAAGCCAGTGCCGCAAAAACACCATGTTCGCCTAACCCTTGACCAAATAAACTCCAGACCGGGCGTTTATCTTCTTTTTGAAGTTCCCACCAGTCCCATCGCCCATGCCCTAAAAACGGTTGGGAGTTGACAGGCTCTAAAGCGTGCTGCATCGCATTGATCCGCCAGCCTAAACTTTTTAAACGGGAAACACTTTTAAGTTTTTCAACACGACGGCTACCAATCACTTTCCCCACAATTTTGTCACCCCCTGTGACAAACACACCTAGCCCGACGATCAGAATTGCCATGCCTACGATCAAGGGCTTGGGAATCTTTGTCCCACGTTTTAGTAACGCCCAAGCGATCATCCCCAACACCATCAACGCCACGCCCCCTAGCGACTGACAGATCACTGCGGTGAGGATCAAAACCAGCACAGTAATATGTGAAGGGATCACCTTTAGCTTTGGTAATGAGCCGGACATGTGCATCCAAAACGCCAGTAATGCAATCGCTGGCATCCAGATACCAAGCTGGCTGCCATGCTCTAAAAAGACCATTGGCCGATAACCAATGGCACGTTCGACACCATCAAAATGGTAGGGATGATAAGCATAAAAAAGCTCGTAAAAAACAGGCCCTAAGACCCATTCAATCATGCACAAGGGAACATAACAAAGCCCCGCAATCACTAGAGCAATGCCCAATTCACGCAGGGGTCTCAGATCGGAAAAATAGATTCGCCCAGCGACATATGGAACACCCCATGCAACCATGTGATAACTCATATTCAACAAGGCAATCTCAATGGACATTTGATTGCGCAAAGCTGAAAGCAAGGGAACGACACACCAAATCAACATCGGCAAATCAAACCACTTAGGACGCAAGCGACGGACGGATTTAAAGTCTGCAATGAGCATCCCAACGAGCACTGTCAAACCAATCACAGTCGAACGTGTAAACCAATACGGGCCAATAAGTGCAGAACCAATGCCCGTTTCAATGGCCTGCGTAAAAGGACTTGGGCTCGTCTGATCTAACACAGGCATAATAAAGTTAGCAGTAGGCAACAATGCCCAACCACCAATTAGACAAGCGATGACCCCGCGGCGTGGGGGCAATACAAAAAACAAAATGACACCCAACACAAATGCCAAACCAAAAACAATCCAGATCATCTTCTCTATCCCTCTTAAGCCCCCCCGGAAGTTTATTTTAGGCCTCCAAAGCGTTTTGAGCGCGGGCAATTTTAGCGCGGGCGAAATGACACCCCATAGGTACAACAACAACTGCAATGCTTAATGACAACATCATTCATGCCCATGCTTACTGCTACAACATGAAAATGACGATGCGCCAATTTACAAATAAATGATTCGCAATTTATAGCGATTCGTTCCGTCTAGCGCGAATATAACGCCCAAGGCAGACCAATAACACAACACATCTGCCAATAGCCATTGTTATGAAAGTCAGCCCAAGGCATAATCCAAGGCGGAGAGTTATTTAGGGAAGGAGAAGGCGCATCATGTCCATTATGAATTCACTTTGCCTAACATTGGCCTATACCAATGACTGGAACCCCACGCGTGCGCTGGGCACATTCTCTTATGTTGTAACGATTGGAATCACCGCGTTAGTGGTCTATCTCTGCTCAATGCGACGAAAACGACACGACCCAACCAATGACATGGGACTATGGATTAGCTTGCTGCTTTGCCGGGTCGCGTTACTCCTTGAACTGCAATTAAGCTTGCGCTTTGATGCAGGCCAAGTTCTTCGAGGACTCATCCAAGAAATGGGACTCTATGAAAACCGCAGACAAATTCAGGCAATGGCCTTTGCGGTGGTTTGCATCCCCATGATCAGCATCGGCAGCTTGATTCTCTACCTTGTGCGAAGACGAGCAACAGCTGTCGTACTTGCAGTAGCAGGGACCCTTTGGAGTGTAAGCCTATTTTGCTTACCACTGATCTCACTACATACAATCGACCAAATGATGTATCACCACATCGGGCCTGTGATGCTCATTAGCCTACTCTGGCTCATTGGGGCAGGCATGACATCTATCGGCGCAGCCAAAGCCTTAGTGGTCTCACGTAACGTTTTGTTTTCTCTGCCTAATCAGTATGGTTCGCACCGCTGTGCACGACGAACTCCGAAGCGCGATGCAAACTCTCAAACGTCCCGGCGTCCGTCCACCAACCCTCGAGTACTTCATAAGTCAAGTCGCCACGCTTAAGATAAAAATTATTCACATCCGTAATTTCCAACTCGCCCCGAGCTGAGGGCTCTAGTGAATTACACATCTTAAACACATCATTGTCGTAAAAATAAATCCCAGTCACGGCAAGGTTCGACGGCGGATTCTCAGGCTTTTCAACGATCCCAACGACCTTATCACCGTCAAGCTCGACAACGCCAAACCGCTTAGGATCAGGCACTTCTTTAAGTAGGACTTTGGCCCCTGAGCTTTGCGTAAAGAAATTGCCCGCAGCTTTACAGATGTTTTTCTCGATAATGTTGTCGCCGAGAATCACACAAATTTTCTCGCCATCAGCAAAGTCTTCTGCAAGACGAAGCGCATCGGCAATGCCCCCCTCACCTTCTTGATAAGCATATTCTAGGTGACGAATTCCCAACTCTTTGCCGTTTTTAAGTAACTTCAAAAAGTCCCCAGCATGTTCGCCACCAGTGACAATCAGAATATCCACAATGCCCGCATTAAGCAGACACTGGATGGGATAATAAATCATCGGCTTGTCATACACCGGCAACAAATGTTTATTCGTCACACTGGTCAATGGACGCAAACGTGTTCCTAAACCGCCCGCAAGTATCACACCCTTCATGATTTTTCCTTTTTATTTCAATACCAATTCAGTCAGCAAAATTCTTTATCCATCGTGACAACCAACTGTTGCCAAGATGTAAACCGCAATGAGCGATGATGCAAACCAACACCGCAGCTTTTATAGGAAGCTTTTCAAAATATTTCGATTATAAGGATTAAACGCATGACATCACTTAACCAAGACCGTTTTCTATCAACAAACGAACCAGTACTGGCAGGCTACTGACACACATTTTCTGCATCACACGTGAGCGGTAAACTTCTACCGTTTTATGGCTGAGCCCTAATTCCTGGGCAATTTGTTTGCTCGTTGAGCCCAAAGCGATCTGCTGCATAATACATTTTTCCTGTTTGGTGAGTCGTTTGATGCGTCTAATGATACCCTGCCGATCACTTGGGCTATTGCGCGACTGTTGCTTAATTGCAACTGCATCGCGAATACGATCTAATAATAAATCCTCATCAAAGGGCTTTTCAAAAAATTCAAAACCACCATAACGAATCGCAACCCCCACCACAGGCACTTCCGACTGACCTGATAAAAAAATGATGGGCAAAGTACAATCACGCTCAATGAGCGCTTTTTGTAATTCCAACCCATTCATTACGGGCATTTGGATATCAAGTAAAATGCAACCGGTCATCGCATCGTGATAACTCTCCAGATAAGCACTCGCAGAATCATACACTTTGACTGAATAACCCTGTGATTCAAGCAACCATGCCAACGAATCAAGAATAGCTCGGTCATCATCGATGACGGATATCGTTTGCTGATCCATAGCAGTTTGAGTTAATTGATTAACCACGTCAGTATTCCAGGCGTTAAAACCCTATCATCTTTTTTTATTCTTCTGACACGAATCAGTTAAAAAACCACCGCATCAAATAACAGCGACATTGCACATAAACATAATAACACAATGGTGTATTATTATTGCTCGCGTAAGTTCAACTATTATGGCAAGTAAAAGCTTATAGCAACAGTGCTTTTCAACTCTTTTTAAATTTTATTTTTAAACGCTTTATACCAATCTTCAAGAATCTTGTTCACTGATTTGAGTCGGCAGCTATTGGTTTTAAGTCACCAAAGTGTTTTTAATCAACGACCTGAATCTGTGATTGTTTCGTCACTTGAAGTTGCGAGTTGCCCTTGCGTTTTTTGATTTGTCCGGTGACGCGAATCGTTTTATTCAAAAAGTATTTGTCCGGTGACTGGGGCCAGCTCTCTAACACACCCTTAAACAAAATTACATAAAACCGCCCTCGCCAGTTCTGGGTAAAATTTAAGAAACAAACCGTTTTGGTTCTATGGGTGACAACCACTTTACCTTCGATGGTAACGGTCTGTCCCACATACTGACGAGCATGGTTCCATGCAATGATCTGGCCGGGCTTGGCTTGTAATTCTCCACCTGCATTAAACCCAACGCCTTGATCCATTGTTGCGAGCATCTTGGGTTTAAGGGGCTTTTTAAATTTTTCCCCCGCCATAGGATAAGGGCTGCGTGCTAGTTTAAATAAAACGGGGGTCTCACTTAAAGGCAGGGTCCGATGACGGGGCAAAACCTGCTTCTCTAAAATTTGCGATTCACTGGAAATCGACGGCCGCTTTGATGTTGCTGGTGAAGCACTGAGCAATGGGGGGAATTGCATCTGTCTTAATTCTGCATTTGGCAAGGCTAGCTGTATAGAAGGATCGTTACGATACTTCCCAATCCAGCCCATTAAGCCCAAGCCCAAAATAGCAAAACCAATCAACACGCCATAGCCCCATGATTTACGATGTCGATTTGTATTCATCGTGACATTATCCCATTTATACCCATCGGGTATGATTTTGACCGCGCTGAAAACGTAATGGAGGCCTAAATCAAGTCGCCGCGTACAAAAGCAATAGGACAATTTCATTGACGACTGGTATATATCAGTCGCCATCTCACTTTATCCCAACGCTGGCCTGACGGCTAACGGCGAGCTTGGTAAGATGCATTGTTATGCAAGACATCCTTGGCCAATCCAAAGCTGTCACCATTCTACAGTCTGCTTTGACCTCCGGCAGAACGCACCATGCATGGATATTCCACGGTGCAGAAGGTGTTGGCAAATTTACAACCGCGAAAGCTTTCGCGCGTGTTCTATTATGCCATGCACCTCAAACCGATCTGGCGGGCCAACTTGAAGCTTGTGGCAATTGTGATTCATGCCAACTGTTTAGTCATCCCGACGCGGCACACCCGGATCTGCATATCGTTCAAAAAGAACTGGCGGTCAACTCAAGCGTCGCTCAAATCCGAAAACGCAAGCTCTTATCCATCCCCATCGACCTGCTGCGTGAATTCGTCATCGGCGGCGAAACAACCGATGGTAAATTCCACGATGCAATAGCAAGCAAAAGTTCTGCCTTGCGCCATAGTAAAGTTTTCATCCTTGATGAAGCGCATCTGCTCGCTGCTGTGGGGCAAAACGCCCTGCTTAAAACACTAGAAGAACCACCGCCTAACACCTATTTTATTTTGGTGACGCATCAGCTTGACCAACTGCTCATCACCATCCGCAGTCGCTGCCAGGCTGTGAGCTTTGGCGCATTACCCGATGATATTATTCACAAATGGCTCGCCGATAATGATCTGTCATTATCCGAACGTGAGACCCAATGGTTCATCCATTTTTGCAACGGCAGCCTCGGTCTCGCACAACTTAGTAAGACCTATGATCTGGTGCAATGGGCCAGAGATATTTTGCCTGATGTCGTGAGCATGTCCAAAGGCAAACCTGCTCCAGCATTGGGCTCTACCATGGCAGAAAAAATCAACTCTCTTGCCAAAGCATGGGTCGATTCCCATGCGGGCGCATCAAAGGAAGCGGCCAACAAAAAAGCGGCTCATCTGATGTTTCATTTACTTAGTCAATATGCTCGCAGTCGCATGCAGCAAATCGCAGAGCAGGCCCCCCTAGATGACCCCATCACCAACGAACAGCACCTTGGCCCGTGGCTCTGTTTGATCGACTCGCTCACCATTGCCCAGCAGGTGCTTAGCTCCAATGTCAATCTCACATTGGTCATGGATCACCTTGCGAGCCATTGGCAACAAGCGGTCAACACGCAATGTTACGAGCCACTGCGTTGGCGATGATCTATTTTTGAGACTTGCGGAACATGATCGGTTCTACAGGACAACCATTTGGGGCCTTCGAAAAACTAAAACCACTTTTCACCGCTGAGCGGCAAAGATCGCAGAGACCCGAAAAGCAGAGTTTTTCCCTGGTTTTTCAAAGGTATCTGCTCCTGTTTGAACTCTGTGTCCTCTACGCTTCTGCGGTAAAAAACAAGGCTGGTTTTTCAAAGGTCTCATTCATTTTAAAATAAAAAACCGTGATCTAATTAGATCGCGGTTTTTATTTGTGTTGTAAGGATGTTGATTAAAAAATTACTCGTTAACTTTGTCCACATGCACATCCATTTGTGGGAACGGGATGCTGATCCCCGCATCATCAAGATGCATTTTAATTGCACGGATTAACGCCTCACGCACTGCCCAATAATCCGCTGTTGCAGACCAGACGCGGATGACCCAATCCACGCTGCTGTCACCTAGACCTGTGAGCATGATTTGCATTTCGGGGTCTTGGAGAACGCCTTGGATTGAGTTCGCTGCTGCGACGAGAACTTCACGGGTTTTATCAATGTCTGCACTGTAATCCACACCCACGGTGACATCGACACGGCGAGTGCTATGGTGCGGTGATGTTTTCAATCACAGCACCGAAGAGTGCACTATTGGGGACGATGATCCGACGGTTGTCGGGGGTATCCATGGTGGTGGTAAAAAGTTCGAGTTCATCAATCTTGCCCGTTTGACCTGCGACGTTAACAACGTCACCGATTTTGTAAGGGCGGAAGATTAGCAACATCATGCCCGATGCAAAATTGGAGAGCGTGCCTGAGAATGCCAAACCGATAGCCAGACCTGCAGAACCAATGACGACTGCAAAACTTGCAGTTGGGATGCCGAACTTTCCAAGTACAAATAAGCCGGTCATCAACAAGACAAGTCACTTAGCCATGCGAGCAATAAACTTGCCTAGTGTCAGATCAAGTTTCGCTTTACTGCAAGCTCCCAAAATTGATTTGGCTGCCCAGCCTGATGCCAGATAACCAATAAACACAATCAGTAATACCAGCACTGCGGGCAAGCCATAGGTTTCGAAAAGTTCTAGGCTGCGATCTTGCATCTGAGTGATCATATTTGTATCTGTTGTTACTAGTACCGCTCCTTGCCCGAGTGTCAGTAACATGGTGTTTCCTTTTAAACTGTCTATTTTATTACAAAAACCAAGTGGGCATTATATCAAATCCCCACACCATTTAATCTATAACCTGCTATTTTTAAAAAACTAATACAAACGTTCAATGAACACGACACGAGACATTTCAAGCTCGCAGAATTTTTCCATTTTACCCCAATACCTTGCAATGTAATCGCCATATCAAACGTTAAGCTAGTGACACTACCGTTCACATGAACCTAAAAATGCCCCATTCAAAAGTCTACATTTGATGATAACCATTAAAAAAACTAGCTATACGACCGATAACAGCTAAAATATCATGCAGTATTTAAAACCATTCAAACCCTCATTTAAACCTATCACCATGAATAACACACCTATCAGCCGGACATTTCATTGGAGCTTTTATCTTGCCCTGTGCCTAGGACTAGGCATGAGTCATTTGCTCGTCAATAATGCAATGGCCCAGAATACGATGACCGCCAACATGGCATCGTCCACACCCAAGGCCCCCACCTCCCAACCTGCGACATCTCAGCCTGCCTCGCCGGTCAAGTCCGTTGGAGATTTCCCGTTAAAAAAAATCCAACTCATCAGTAAACACATTGATCAACTGGTGGCCCAAAATCTCCGTAAGAACAATCTGCGTCCCAATGCTCCGGCAAACGACGAGACTCTGCTCAGGCGATATTTTTTGGCGATCATCGGTCGAATCCCAACCTATGACGAAGCAATCATTTTTAGAAAACGCAAAGACCAACAACGTCGAAGTGATTTAATTGACCACCTCCTAGATTCGCCCGGCTACGTCAGTGACATGTTCAATTTCTATGCAGATCTACTAAGAGTCAAATCCAAACACAACCGAATAATTGGTGAACCCTACATCAACTGGGTCAAACAATCCGTCAAAGAAAGCAAGCCCTACGACCAAATGGTTTATGAAATGCTCACCGCCCAAGGGCACGTCTGGAACAATGGCGCAGTAGGCTACTATCAGCGAGACATGGGCATGCCCTTAGATAACATGTCCAATACCACCCGTATTTTTCTAGGAACTCAAGTCGGGTGCGCCCAATGTCACGACCATCCCTTTGACATCTGGACACAGATGGAATTCAATGAAATGTCCGCATACACCTATGGCATAGTCACCACCAATGCCCGCTGGAAATACCCCAATCTCAAACAACTTTACAACAAGATCCGTCGCACCCAAAAAAATAAAGACGACCCTCGAACTCAGATTGTGATACAAGCTGCACGTAACATGCTCGAACCCTTGCAATTCCCGGTATTCACAATAAACAAAGACCTACGCCTACCTGACGATTACAAATACGACGATGCCAAGCCCAAATCAATTGTCGCCCCCCGTACGATATTCGGAGATATCGCAGCTGCACCAAAGGGAAGTAACCGGCCGGAAATTTTTGCCAAATGGCTCACTGCCCCAACGAATCCACGATTCACAAAAGTCATCGCCAACCGACTTTGGAAAGACGCTTTTGGTGTCGGACTCATTGAGCCTTTAGACGATATCAAGGAAGACACCGTTGCGAGCAATCCGGAACTTATGGCATATCTGATACAAGTGATGATTGATCTAAAATACGATGTCAAACAATTCCAACGCGTCATCTACAACACACGAACCTATCAGCGAAAGACATCCATCGCCGCGTGGGATTCAGATAAGCCCTACCACTTCCCGGGCCCCATTTTAAAACGAATGACCGCCCCACAAATCTGGGACTCCGTCTTGACCTTGGCAATCCAAGACCTAGACGAACGCCCAGGCAATGTGACCGGCGGACGTGGTTATGACTATGACAAGTTCAATGAATATATCAAAATGGATGCGGACACCTTGTTCGATTTAGTCAACGTGCAAGCAGACCAACTCCAACGTTCCCGCGAATTCGACAAAATACGTAAGCCACTTAGCAGGCAAATTCAGCAAGCAAAAAACAAGAAAGACACGGTGACCCTGCGCAAACTTCAAGCAAAAATCGCAGCACTTCGCACACAATACAGCGACATCATCAAAATGAAACAAAAAAGTATGGAACCCCAAGCAGAAGAAAGATCCGCGATGGAAAGGGATCCCCGCAGACATGGTGCGTGCTTCAGAAATGCGACAACCTGCAAAACCGGGACATTTCCTGCGAGACTTTGGGCAATCAGATCGAGACATCACCAACAATGGTTATGACGATTCGTCCATCCCACAAATTTTAGCGCTGATGAATGGCTCGTTATTGCAACGGATCATGCACCCAAAATCTATTCTTGTAAAAAAAGTCAAAACAGCAAATAAAGGCACCGATAAACTCAAAATCGTATGGATGAGCATTCTCACACGCAATCCAACCGCTAGCGAAACTTCGCTCATCCAAGAAGAACTTAAAAAAGTCAGCCAATCAGATTCCTATCAAGACATCGTCTGGGCACTGATTAACACACGAGAATTTATGTTTGTGCAATAAAATAAACTTATTTTACCACCCCCACCGGAATTTCCAGTGGCAGAGGGGGCAAGATTTCATAGGACTTGCGGATCTTCCGGGGGGAGGATCAATCAATATGGATTTTAAAAAACTTACACGTCAGATGGATGAACCGACACGCCGAAGCTTTATGATGCGCATGGCAAGCACCTTTTTGGGCGTGAGTATCCTACCTCAAATGATGCCCGCCCAAGTTCAAGCAGCGCGTTCTGGGAAATCGAGCAAAAACAATTCCTCGCCAGTGAACGTCATCTATCTCTATATGAATGGCGGCATGAGCCATATCGACACACTCGACCCCAAACCAGGCACGGATGTGCAAGGCCCCACACAGGTCATTAACACCAATGTCAAAGGCATTAAAGTCGGCGAGCATATGTCCAACTTTGCCAAACATGCAGACAAAACAGCCATCCTCCGGGGTATGTCTTCGACACAAGGAGCCCATGAACAAGCCTACTACCTGATGCACACCAGCTATGCGGCCATCGGCACGATCAATCATCCGAGCATCGGCACATGGATCATGAACATGCAAGGACGCACCAACACCAAACTCCCTGGCAACATTGTCATCGGTTCAGGCTACAAATCATCAGGCTTTATGCAGCCTAATCTTGGACCGCTAATCATCGGAGATCCAAACAAAGGACTGCAAAACAGCAAACTGCCAAGGAATGTGAACGACGAACAATTCAATAGACGTTTAAAACTCGCCTCGCGCCTTGACCGAACTTTTTCAAACCGCTACCGCCAGCCGCAAGTCAAAGCCTACAACGACATGTACAACGACGCGATCACTCTCATGCAGTCCCAAGACCTTGCCACGTTTGACCTCAATAAAGAATCTAAAAACGTCCGCAATCTCTATGGCAATAATTCCTTCGGCCAAGGATGCCTCCTAGCCCGTCGTCTTGTCCAAAACAATGTCCGTTTTGTTGAAGTTTCACTCACCGGCTGGGACATGCATGATGACATGTTCACACGAGGAACAAATTTGATCCCTAAATTGGATCAAGCCCTAGGTGCCCTGCTCACAGACCTGACAACACTGGGCATTTTAGACCGCACACTCGTCGTCCTTGCAACCGAATTCGGACGCACCCCAAAGATCAATGCCAACCAAGGACGCGATCACTATCCTAAAGCTTTTAGTTGTATGCTCGCAGGAGCCAACATTCAAGGCGGACAAGTCATTGGCAAAACAGATGCCAATGCTGCTAACGTGGAAACCGACAAAGTCACGATTGCAGACTTTAACGCCACCATTGCGACCGCCGTGGGACTTGATGTTCAAGATGTCATCATGTCTCCAAGCCAACGCCCCTTCACTGTCGCCAACAAAGGCAAACCCATCCCCGGCATTTTTACAACGTGATTTTATCACCCGATGCAAACTGCAATTTAAGCATCCACGCATCCGACAAGAACTTTGTTGTGTATAATAAAGAGAACTGTTAAAAAATTCTTATATTAGCCCACTTGTTCTTCCTCAAGGAATTTATTAGATGACTCGACGACTAACCTTTGGCATGCTTACTGTCGCCATGATCACCTGCCTGACGCTGAGTTTTTCAAACACTCAAATTGTCCGTGCAGAAAGCAAACATCATCACGAACATGATCTGCTTGAAAAAAGCATTAAGACGATGAGTTCAGCATTCAAAGCTATTCGCCGACAAACGAGAACCAAATCTTTTGGTGTTTCAACGCAAAAACAAATTGAAAAGATGCAGACTGCTGCACTCATTGCCATGCATCAAAGCGATGACGATTTTGCCAACAACAAACAAATGGTCATTGAGTACCGTAGCCGCATGGCTAACGCGATTAAGAAAATGCTAGACATTGAGCTTGCACTTCTCAAAGGCGACAAAGATGATGTCGTTACCATGATCAACGAGTTAAACGCCATCGTGAAAGACGGGCACAGTAAATTCCGAGATGACGATTAAAGGCATCATCACCTAATCCAATAAAAAAACCCGCGATATTAAGTCGCGGGTTTTTTATTGATCTCTAATCCCCCCCACGATTAAAACTCATGCGTGACTGACCTGGCGAATGTAAATGCTACAAAGGTTTACGAACCGTCCGACGCGCATAAAAAAAACGCGATGCATATAAATTTCAAGCAACACTGATTGGTTACGGATTTAAGCCCATAGCGATCAAGTTTTTGAGGCTGATTTCCAATGAGTCAAATGCATCAAGTTTGCCACTATCGCGTTCGACCATGACGTACTGGGTGCCGATTTTTTTTGTGGTTTCAATGATGCGCTCCCAGTTAAGATTGCCATCACCGACTTCACACATAAACTGCGTGCGATCAGCGTTGATTCCCATATCTTTGCAATGTAAGACTGGAGCGCGGCCGGAGACTTTTTCGAGCCACTGACAAGGATCGCCCCCACCGTGCTGTACCCAATAGGTGTCGATTTCAAACCAAACATTTTCGTTGGAGTTTTCGTGGATCAATTCAATAGGGGTTTTCCCATTGGTGCAACGAATCCATTCATGACTATGGTTGTGATAACCCGAAGTTAAGCCATGCTCAGCAAGCTTGGCAACGATATCGTTGTATTCTTTGGCAAAGTCAATCCAGAGCTGCGGGTCATACTGATTTTCTTGCGGAAAGAAGCCTCCTAGAGCCGTGTACTTGCAACCCAATTCATGATGGTGATCAACACAACGCTGCGTGTCTTTCATCATGTCCAATGGCACGTGGGTCGCTGCGCAACAGATGCCGGTGTCCTTGAGAATCTTAATTAGATCAACATTATCGATAGGGCCAAGACCTGAGACCTGAGCACATTTATACCCCATGGCTGCAATTTTTTCGAAACCAATTTTGATCTCTTCAGGTGTCTTTAAATGTTCATGTAACGTGTACATTTGTGCGCCAACTTGAATATTGGACATGTAAGAATCCTTCAATAATAAGTCTGTATTTAGTCCGGAGAAACGTTTTCTCCTTAAGATGACAATCATACTAAATTAGACTAATAGATCATGAAAAAAACGTTTAATTATTTAAAATAGCACCTATTACAACCAAAAAATGGACCTATGTCTCACGTTTTTCGGCATGTAAGAAACATCAGGACAAATCGTCCAAGGGCAGGGCAAACGCATGTACCCTCTGAATTAACGAGCTAGGCAGTGTCAGCCCGTTTTTGCCCCTCGGTCAACTGTTAAATTCGTTTACAAAGTATTTATGGCGCAACATTTTGGCCTGCGGTCAATTCCGTGTTGACACAACACGGCTCGCCA
>JAESSU010000506.1 GCA_016763955.1 Phycisphaeraceae bacterium
CAGACTCTAAGCGGGCAGCAAGGTTGACGGTATCACCTAATACGGTGTAGTCCGAAGCGTCTTCTGAGCCTGCGTCACCAACGACCATCTCGCCGGTACTCATGCCAATTCTCACCGCAACTTGGGGTAAATCCTGAGCTTTAAGCCTGCGGTTAAAGTCGATCATCGCATGTTGAAGTTCTAAAGAGGTGATCACTGCATCGGATGCGTGGTTGGGATTATCTAGTGGTGCAGCATAGAAAAACATCATGCCATCACCTAAAAATTTGTTCACATAGCCCGTATGCTTGCGGATGATGGGCACCATTAATCCCATGTATTCATTGAGAATGGGTACGGTGCGCTCACGGAGTTTTTCGGAGAGGGTGGTAAAGCCTGCAAGATCAGTGAACACCACTGTCATTTCTTTGAGTTCACCATCAAGCCTTGCAGTGTCCGGATTATTGATCACATAATTGACCAATGCAGGATCCACATAACTAGAAAACCTGCGGGTAATGCGTGTGCGTTCGGTGCGTTCAACGATGAATCGATTGAGCGTACAGCCGGACCACACCAAGCCCACCGATAGCAGTGGGGCAGCCACTTCGACTAGTAAATTCATCCGGTCAAATAGCAGTAAACCATTGATCCCCAGATACAAGCCCGCAATCGCAAGGCAACCGGTTAACGCCCAAATCGGTGAGAGAAGGGCAACCAAAGCTGTGGCAAGTAACCCCATGCTCAGAATCATTGCAATGTTGACGCTGCTAGGGACGCGGGTCCAGCTTTCACCGTTGAGGATGGCATTAAAGATCGTGCCATGAACCACCACGCCTGGACACCTATGATGTAGCGGTGTCTGAACAAAGTCCGCAACGGCAGCAGTCCCCGCCCAGCCGATGATCACCGCTTTGCCAGCGACCTGTTTTTTGAGTTGCTTGCGTGCTTCTGTGATTTGAATGATCCACTGTTTATTTTTTTCAATCGCTTGATCCATCGCACGATAAGCATCAAACAAAGCTGTTTTGAAATAAAGGTCTTCCTTGCTTAAATCTTCAGGCTTAAGCGAAAGGAAATCCGCATAGACCGCAGCGACAAAATCATCTTTTTTGAGTTTGGAAACCATCTGCTCACGGGCTAACACGTCATCGTCTTGCGGTTTACTTTCCCGATACGTTTTCCCTAGTTGGGGATTGAGCTTGAGCTTGTGTGGACTATCGTCATCCAGAATGTTGCTGATCGCCATGTCGATTTGCTGGTTGTTGATGCGAATTTCATCGCGGTAATGACTCACACGATACACCGCATACAACGGCAGATGTTGGGCCGTCTGCTTGTGATGGGGATCGTACATGTACTCCCAGTGATCCACCGGCCCAAACCACGGCACGTCATACAAATAACGGATTTGCTGATTCACCTTCGATACATATTGCTCACGAACAGGCAGGGAAATAATCGAACCATCAGGCTTGGGAATTTCCACATGGTTTTTGAAATAGCGAATGTCTCGCGGATGCACGCCAAGATAACCACATGCCAGAGCCAACCCTAATTGCGGTAACGCACGTTTGCCATCAGAAACCGTCAGTGGGATGGACCGCACGACGCCATCGTTGTCGGGTTGGTAATTGACGAAGCCTGCGCCGGTCGCTGCTTGACTGAGAATTGCAATTGGAGGCAGTTGGGCTTCCACTGGTGTTGCAGGTAATTGTAAGCCAGAGTGCGGGGTGGTATAGCGATGAATCGCATCCATGGATTGCGCACGATCAAACTGCTTTTGCAACGCAGAAAGCAGTGGTGAGCCGCCAATGAAATTCACATCCAAATGAGGCAAAATCACCGCCCGAGCACGCAAAAAATCAGCATCAGGTTCATTGATTAGTAGCTTTACTGCATGATCAAAAAGAACTTTCTTGCGAGTCCGAATAAACAGCGTATCCAGATTGATGGATTGCTCTAATTCCTGTTGAAGGTCAGGGTGATTTTGAAGCTTCAAAGCAAACGCTTTATGTTCGAGATTCAGATCCGCATTGACCAGATGATACGCTTCTTTGAGTAAGCCGGAGGTGTCGGGTGTGCTAATGCTGACTGCAACTGAGAGTAGTGAATGGTGACTTTGCGAGATGGCTTGAGCTAGTAGCTTGTCATCTGGAATCAGTTCATAGGATGGGCCGGACTTGTGGGGAATTAAACGCGGCTGCTGGGGTTCGGGGAACACCACGTCCAGTGCGATGACCTTGGCAGAAGCAGTGTTAAGTTCATCAATCACTTGGGCAAGGACCTGACGCGGCCATGGCCAGGCAGAAATTTTTTCCAGCGTTGAATCGTCAATGTCCAGATGAATCAGTTGATCAGTGGGCGGCTGCTGTGAGAACTGGCATTGCTGAACCCGAAGGTCATAAAACCATTGCTCTAGACTTCCCACCCAACCCAAGCTGGCGCTGATCACCAAGGCAAGGCTGATAATCAGTCCAAGCACGACATTACGGATCAGAAGTTTGCGTTCAAACCGGTTCATGCGGTTAAGTGTAGCAAATCTTGAGGCTCAGTAGGTTGTGAAACACGAGGTCGGTTCTATCGCACTGGATTGGGGAGTATTAAAATACTGGGGTTCACAATGATGGTGCTGTTGGGGGTGATGACCAGTGAATGGACATTTGTTTCATTGGGCAGAACTGAATTGGAGAAATTCCCAAGTTCTGTGCCCATCGGATTAGTCATCGTTTTCTTAAGGAGAGTCACCTTGTAAGGCTGCCCTGTTGAGCCGCCGAAATTGTTTGTGACACCCACTGCGTGGGACAGTGGGAAGGTTCCAACGAAGTCAATAGCTTCCTTAGCTAGGGGCTCTGGGCCTAGGTGACTTACAGCATCACCTGCGAACCCTAGATTGGTGTCAACCAATACTTGCGTCCCGCCTCCGATGTCGGTGGTCATCATGGTGGAGCCGAAGAAGGGAGTTGCGATGGGATTGGTGCTTACGTTATTGTTGTAGTTCTCAGGGTCTAGAACCGTTAGGACCAAGTCTGCACCCAGAGAACCCGCAGAAGTGATGGCGGACCAAGTTAACTCAAAGCGAAGGTCGCCAACGCCTTGGTACTGGGTAAACGTATCGACGCTAAAGGGAGCCGTCTGGTCCTGAGGTTTTTGATGATGTGACTGACCGGGGCCCGGTTGAGCGGGTTGGCGGCGCACCACAATAATTTCATCACCGTCACGGCCACGGGCATCTCCCGGATCGACATTGCCATTGCGCTGCATTTGTGCCGCAGGACCATTGGATTGACCGTCCATATTGGAGTTTTCACCAAAGGTAAAATTTTGGCGGCGGAGTTGGTCAAAGAGGTAAGCCCGACTTTGTGTACTCCATGCAGTAAAGCCTGAAGCGCCATCTTGAATCCCCACGCGGGTGCCTCGGACAGATAAAGTTGCCGAGGGACTGCGGATGGTGGATTCGTGTTCAAAGCCAGCCTTGCGGATGTCGTATCGCGTTCTGCCGTAGGTCATCCCTAGATCGGTTTTGATCTTGTTGTTTTCAGCAACTGCGGTGAGCAACTTGATGGTGCCCAGACGGTCGAGGGTGATGGTCTGATCCGGTGGAATTTTAAATTGCACAGCACTACGCGGGCCAGTGCGAAACTCTGCACCTTGTGTGAGTTCCATGCCGTTTTTAGCTTTTTGCCAAGGTGCGTCTTCACTTAGGCGAATTTGAACCATGCCCCGCACACCGGTGACGACCGCGGTGAGCTTCTGGTCTGCAATGGTTTTTGTGGGATCAATGGGCGAATCATCTGCAATCGCAAGTGAACCGACAGTCATGAAGCAGGCAAGCAGGCAGGTGATGATAAGAGGGCGATATTTCATGTGAAGTCTCTCCGATAAAGGTTCGGTTGAGGGCTAGGCGATTGACGGTACACGAGGTTCAGTCGTTTGAGGCTCATTGGTTTCTGTGGTCACAGATTATTGAGCCTCTTGAGTATTAGCAGTCCCGTCGAGTTTAGCAGCGGTGGCTTTACGATCGGTGTTGAGCAGGTGATCTTCAGATCGCCCGATGATCTCAATAAACTGGGCGCCATTGAGAATTTGTTGGGTTGAGCTTTCTGAAAAAATATTCAAGCTGATCAACTCCTTTAGGGCATAACGAGGCGTGGGGCCGACGAGTCGCATCATGACACCGCCTTTGACCTTGAGCATTTTTGCAAGGATTGAGGCTAGCTGCCCGCGTGTGATTGCGTCGTTTGGGGCTCCTGCGAAATTGCTAGGCAAAAAGCCGTCAGCTTTAAACTTGGAGACGCGATCGTCATAGTTTTGAGCGGGATCTTTTTCGTTGTAAAAAAGCATATCGCCGTGGAGGGCATCGTTATTGCAAATCAATTTTTTATTATTGAGGGAATGCCAAAAATTCATCTGGCTGGCCATGTCATTGCCTGCGTATTGATCCGTCAGCGAGGTGGTGACTTGGGCAGACTGACAGCCGGTGAGGGTCAGTGTCAGCAGGGCTAGTAGGGCGACACATCGTTTGATTTTGGGGATGGATTGGTTCATAAGATTTAGAATGCCAGAGTAAAGCTGGTGAAGAAAAAGTTACGGGGATTAGAATTGTTGGTTAATGCCTCGCCACCAAAGAAGATGCCATAGCGTGCGGACATGGACAGGTCGTTGGTGATCTGCCAGTTGGCGAAAAAGTCTGTTTCGACACCTAGGAAGGTGTGGTTTGTGCTCGCTTCTTCGATGGGTGCATTTTTATTGAGCTTGCCATAGAGATAGATATTGGTGCCCACCTGCAAGCGTTTAAAGGACTCGTGATTGATCAGCGGGAAGGTTGATGCCCCCAGTCGGATCATCATGAGGTTGGAGACTTCTGAAGCAAAGGCCAGCCCGGTGTCCATGGATCCGAAGGCATTAAAGGCAGTATCGCGGCTGCCGGATTGATTGCCGCCGTAGGTGGAACTGGTAGCGAGTCGGTCATCGTCCCCTGAGGCGAGAATGATTTCACCGTCTACGTGAGATTTGTTGTCGCCTTTGAATAGGTAGGTGAGATTAGCTGCTAGGGCATAGGCTGCGATGTCTTCGTAGGTTTGCGGTGTTCCTGCGTAGTTGCCATCAAAAGCACTGCTTAACCCGCGTCCACCTTGGTAGACAAGTTCGACGTTGTAGATCAGTTGGTCGCTGAATGTGCCTTGTGAGCCAGCTCCGATGTACCATGATTCATAGTCGAAATTAGTGGTGTAGGTGCCATCAAAGTTGGAACCTTCATTGTTGTGATCTTTTTGCACCATGCCGTAGATAAAGGGCATGTGGCGTTCACTGATACGGTAGCTTAGGGCGCCAGCATAAAAGTTCCGATGAGTGTCGGTGTCATAATTAGGGCGTGCCGAGTCGATGTCGATGGTACGTCGGGTGGTGGTGCCTGCTAAGGCTTTGAATGTGAGCTTGTCATGTTCGATCGTTAGGACCAGGGCATCGAGTTCGTTACTGAACACCAGACCATTAAACCAGCGGATGTATTGACGGCCGGCTTCGAGGATCACGTTGGTGTCGATGGCTTGGCCTTTGTAGGCGGACATGAATCGCGATAAATCAAAGCGATAAACTGCGCGGTCGAGTTGGAATTCCTGCCAATCGTCACCATGCGTGTCAAATGATTTGGCCGCACCATGAAAATCACGATAGGTCGAACTGCCGCGGACGAAGAAGTTATGCACACCATCAAGGTTAAAACGAGCATAACCGACTATGTAGCAACTGTAAAAGTTGATACACTTAAGCAGAAAATGTTTCCTATAAAATCAATTAAAAAGGAGCCTAAAACATTTGATGATTATAGGCATTTATTGTGGTGGTTAATCCCAATTTTAATTTTATTGGCAATTATTTTATATTTTATTTTAAGAAAAAAAGAGAAAATTGAAAAACCAACAATAAATATTGCCCCTATTCAAGAAGCGTTACAGCGTTTAAAGGGATTAGATGAAAAACAGTTATTACAACAAAATAAAATAAAAATTTATTATTCTGAATTGACGGATATTGTACGAACTTATATTGAAAAAGACATCAAAATCCCC
>JAESSU010000507.1 GCA_016763955.1 Phycisphaeraceae bacterium
ATAAAAAAAGCTGCAAAAAATATCCTAAGATACTTTTTGCAGCTCACTGGAATTTGCTTACGCAGCATCCAATATTTTATTGACAGGTGAAGATCACCCTAGCAGTGAACTAATATGCTCCGCAGCCGTTTGAATGTCAGCTAAGCGTTGATCACCCGCTTCACGTTCAATGACCAATGAGCCTGTGTAGTTAACCTGCTTAAGAGCCTTAATAAAGGCAGGCCAATCAACTTGACCCGCACCGACAGCAACTTCCTTGCCCCATGTGCCAGGCACTTGAGCACGCACGCCATCTTTAATGTGAACTTGTTTGATGCGCGGGCCAACCACAATCGCCGACGCAACAGGATCACCCATGTTGTACATCAACATATTGGCAGGATCGAAGTTGATGCCCACATTCGTCGCACCGCGTGATGCCAGTTCATCAAGAAACTGGTTGAGCGTCGCAGCCGTTTCCTGACCGGATTCAAAAATCAGTGTCAAGCCGTGATCCGCAAAACAGCTCGCGACCTGAGTGAGTCGTGAAGCAAGCTTATCGAAATTCGGATCATCCTTAGACTCAGGCAAAAAGCCTGCATGGGAAGAGACGCTCGACAGTCCCATTGATTGGGCAACTTTGGCAACCAACTGCACATTGGCAAAGTTGGTTTCCCAAGTGTGATCCAAAATCATCCCGCCTGTTGCGCGGATGGACTCCAACGTCGTGTAATCTTCGCCATCGCATCCGAACATGCCAGAGATCACATTGATCCCCGCGTCAGCAAGAAGCTTGGGCGTATCACCCCACACCGCTGCGTCTTGGATCAGGGGCATCAAAGCCAACTGGATATTTGAAAGACCAGTTTGTTTAACACTCTCAACTAATTCTTGAGGTGTGTTGGACTTGGTAGACCAACTGCAAAGGGCCATACGTGAATGAATCGTCGTTGTCATGATTTAATACTGCTTTCCGTTCCAACGCACAAAGGCTTCAATGCCTTCATATTCAGGAAGACCTAACAAGTCATAAGTTTTAGCGGTGTTTCGATTACGGTCTTCTGCACGTTTCCAGAATTCACGTTGGTCTGAACCGGGGAACAGGGCACGGTCTTTTTGGGATTCATGTTTGAAGACGGCATTACGTTTACGCAAAATTTCTTGTGGGCTTAGTGGGACCGCCATTTCGATCTTTTCGGGTTCCCATTCTTGCCATGCACCACGGTATAACCAGACATCACAATCTGCGTACCAGCTGTCATTTTTGACAATTTCCAAGGCTTGCGTGATTGCTGAGAGGCAAACGCGATGTGTGCCATGGGGGTCAGAGAGATCGCCTGCTGCGTAAACTTGATGGGGTTTAAGTTCGCGTAACATATTCACAATGATGTCGATGTCTTCTTTGCCAAGTGGTTTTTTACGCACTCGGCCCGTTTCATAGAAGGGCATGTCCAAGAAGTGGCAGTTTTTCGTGGACACGCCACAAGCACGCACACCTGCTTTGGCTTCACCGCGACGGATTAAGCCTTTGAGTTTTTGTACTTCTGGCGAATCGACTTGGCCGGGTTGTTTATTACCGATAAATTCTTCAATGTGCTTTTCAAGTGTTGTGGATTGCTTGGTTTCGATGTCGAAAATGTGATTACATTCACGAGCAAAGTCCGCAAAACGCAGCACGTCATCGTCGAACACAGCAATGTTGCCCGATGTCTGATAGGCAATGTGAACATTATGGCCATGGTCCGCTAAGCGAATAAGTGTGCCCCCCATGGAGATGACATCGTCATCAGGATGCGGCGAGAAGATCAAAACCTGCTTGGGGAAAATACGATCACGTTCACGAACCGGGTCCCCTGCTTTGCGCCGGTCTTCGGGCTTACCGCCGGGCCAGCCGGTGATGGTTCGCTGCATGGTGCGAAAAACGTTGACATTGATATCGTAAGCTGGGCCATGATCTGCGAGCAGGTCTTGAAGGCCTGCTTCGTTGTAATCTTCTTCGGTGAGCTTGAGAATGGGTTTGCCCAGATGCAGCGAAAGCCAGATGACCCCGGTGCGAATGTTTGATTTGTCCCACTGCATCGGCCCCACGAGCCAAGGTGTTTTAAAACGTGTGAGTTCACCACTTGCTGCCGAGTCGAGAATAAACTGCGTATTAGGATGCTGTTGCAAGAACGTCGCGGGGATCGCGGCGGTGACTTCACCTTCAACGGACTTGCGGACGACGGGTGCTTTGTGTTCACCAAAAGCCAAAAGCAGGACACGCCTTGCTTTGAAAATCGATCCGACCCCCATGGTAATCGCACGGCGAGGAACATTTTCTTCTGCAAAGAAGTCGCTAGCAGCATCCAGACGGGTGACCATATCCAACGTAATCAATCGTGTCACTGATTTACGGCTTGAGCCCGGTTCGTTAAAACCAATATGACCGGTACGGCCAATACCCAGTAATTGCAGGTCGATGCCGCCCATTGTGTCGATTTTTTTCTCATATGCTCGGCAATAAGCATGCACCTGATCCGCAGCAATGGTGCCATCGGGGACATTGATATTATCTTTGGGGATATCAATGTGGTTAAAGAGGTGTTCAGCCATGAACCGGTTGTAACTTTGCAGTTCATCGGGCTGCATCGGGAAATATTCGTCAAGATTGAAGGTCACAACGTTGGCAAAGCTTAGACCGTCCTCCTTGTGCATCCGAATCAGCTCGTCGTAAACCCCAACAGGTGTCGAACCAGTAGCCAATCCCAAAATACAGGGTTTGCCTTGATTGTTACGGTCACGGATGAGCTGTGCAATTTCATTGGCCACAGCGGCATTCGCTTCAACAGAGTTTGGAAATATGGTCGTCGGAACCAGCTCTTCTTGCGTGGTCGGATCGATGTCGTTTACGAGGATCATGAATCATCACCTTTATATTGTTTCAATGCATGAACAAATGTAACCTTTTATTTTAAAAAATCCAGAGGGCTGGCATTTTTTATGATGAATATTGTCTAAAAAGCCGTCTCAGATCGAGGAGGATACTCACACAATTCTTTAAAATAGCTTGAATTCCATCATAGGGTAATCACTCATAAAAAAAACTGCCCTATTTTTAAATTCATCGTTAGATGCAAGCGTCTGCCTAGCAAATTGATTCAATCTCGAATTTGAAATCCCCCATCGTTTTGCAATATTTAACCACTTGCCCGATAATCTGTACCCACCGGGCAATGGCTCACCACCAAGAAGTATGTTAGGTCTAGTATGCTCAAATTTCAGGTTTTTGTAGATGAACAGGCTGCTGCGGACTTCCCGTTGCTCAATGCTTATCTGCTAGGTGCAGATGGCAATGCCATGCGGGGCGAGATCACCGTTGACAAAGGTATTATCTACTGTCAGAAACGTGAGTCTGGGGTTTGCGCTTTAGCCTTACAGAAGCCCACGGGTGAATGTGGCACGTTGACGCTTCAGACTTGTTTGCTACCTGAGCGAGAAGAACCTTACTTGCTGAGTCTGGAATTAGCTCGCCATCGTCTGATGATGCTTTACAACAAAAGTGAAGACTGGGGCATGCTTGACATCAAGCCCGACCATCCTGTGTCCAAACGCATGGACAAAGCACGCAGCTGTTTTATTGAAGCACTCTGCTTGCGAAAAGATCATCCGGGCCAAGCTGATACATTAGCCATGCAATCACTCACCGCATCCATTGATGGCAGTGAAGAGTTGGCCATCGCCCATGCTGATTTACTACTAACTCGCCGTCGCACGACGGGCGCGATTCCACGCCATGTCATTGGCACGGGGGTCGCATTAGACTGTAAGCATCAGCATTTACGAGATGCAATTTATACGCATTTTGACTTTGTCTCCATTCCCATGCCATGGAAAATCTTGGCACCGGAGGAAGGTGATTATCACTGGGATGTGCTTGATGAATGGGTCGATTGGGCTCGATCACGCGAGCTACCGATTATTGCAGGCCCGGTCATCAGCTTTGAGCCTGCGAGTCTTCCTGACTGGCTTTTTATCTGGGAACATGATTACGAAACCGTGCGTGATCTGGTCTACGAACATATTGAAAAAGTCGTCGGCCACTTCAAAGACCGCATCAGTTCATGGAACATCGTCTCGGGTTTACACGTCAACAACCACTTCACGGTGGCATTTGACCAGCTTATGGATCTGACACGTTTGTCAGCGATGGCGGTTAAAAAAATTCAACCCAACGCCCGTGTACTCGTTGAAATCCGTGAGCCGTTTGGTGAATATTATGCCACCAACCAGCGGTCGATCCCGCCGATGATGTATGCGGACCTGCTTATTCAAGGGGGCATCAACTTTGATGCTTTCACGCTTAAAATGCTCATGGGGCAACCCGTCAATGGGCAACACACGCGAGATCTGATGCAAGTAAGCAATCTACTAGACCAGTTTGTCCCCATGGGGCGACCGATCAATCTGGTCATCGGCGTCCCTAGTTCAATGGTCACCGAAGAAATGATCAGCCTCACGGATTCGCAACAACAAGTTGATTCAGATTGTGGTTATTGGCGTAAACAATGGACTCCGGGCGTGCAGAGTACATGGCTTGATGCCATGATGCATATCGCGTTGTCTAAGCCGTTTGTCGAAACCATTACATGGACCACCGTCATCGATCATGTGGACATGGACCTGCCATTATCCGGTTTGGTTCAGGAATCCATGCAACCTAAACCCGCCCTTAAACGCCTGACAATGTTCCGACGGAATCTGGCCAATGTTCGAACCGAAAACGCTTCACCAAGTCCAACAAGCTGAAGCTCGGCTTGTCCGGTGGCTGCCCCTTGTACTTGTTTGGCTTATCGTCTGCATCGTTTGTATCTCCGGGGTGCGAGTCGCGATTAACCGCCCATTAAATCAGCAGACCCTCCCTCCTCAAACGCCTGATTTTTGTGTGGACATCAACAACGAAAGTGCAGGAGAATTAATGCTCCTGCCTGGCGTGGGCAAAACAATCGCTCAAAGGATTGTGAAATTTCGAGAAACCCACGGCCCATTCACAAGCATCCAGCAGTTAAACCGTATTGCGGGCATCAGTCACAAGACACTTAATCGGTTCAAAGATTTTTTATTACCTCTTAAAGACGATAAGCAACAGCCCACTGACTCTTATCAAACACCGTAAGAAATACGCGACATTGCAATAAAAAAAAATGCGATGTAATGCATCATCTAAACTCACCCCGGGTAAGTCTTAAACTTGCATTACAACGCACTTGTTGAATGTTGTTTAAAATTTCAGCCAATCATCACGCTGCATAACGGCGCAACAAGTCCCGACGCTCTTGAACCCGTTTGTCCTGCTTCAGGGATTCGGCTTTTAGATGATCCAGAAGCACGCTAAAGCCATTCGCTTCAATTCGAGTCATCGCTGCCTCAATCGTGACTTGCGGCTTGGCGTTGGTGACTTGAGGTTTGGCGTTGCTGTCTTGCGGACTTTCTTGCTTGGCAGCTGTCACACTAAACGGAATTTGATCTAACAAATTTGCAGCTTGTTCATTCGATGGTTTAATCATGTTCGTCTCTCTTTTTTGCGTCAAATGGTAATACAAGAACACCGCCATTGCCTATCTCGACTGAATATCGACATAAATAAAGTGCGTCTTAAAGGAAAGTTGTAAAAATCTGGAAAAATTAGATCAAGATAATCAATCTTTAATACCCTTCACGGTTAAAACTTGTGCGTCACTTACATCACGAACACAAGCGCCACAAAGTCTTATGAATCATTCGACTTGAACAAAATAGACGCGATGCGTATAAGCCGTTAATTTTGCGACATCTACTTTATAGATTAAGAATTCATCAAGGCATTATCTATCTCGCCTAGACTTGTAAAACACGTAGGCAATTATCATGTGATCAGGTATAATACATGCACTTGAAAAGTGAATGACTGATTGCTTTTTTGTCTGCCGAGTTCGCCCGACGGTGAGATATTATTTGCCCGAACCTTGTAGAATCCCAAGGGAGCTGGCATTGAGCACAATTGCCAAGCCGTCCACGAGCGGAAGGCATGGATGCCTCGGCGACGCACCCACCTAACATTGGGGTTCGCGCAAAAACCACCGCACGGCTCATGCGGATAACTTAAGCAATCTAACCATCGACGGCTTGTCATTAGTGGCAAGCCGTTTTTTTGTGCGGTAGGATAGATTCATCGGGGATGCTTTTATTTGTGATAAAATTGCAATAAAACATGCCCGTTAAAGATTGATCGGATACAGACGTTGCAATGCAATGACATGAAACAAACGAGCCCAACCATGAATCAAAACCACCCGCATCATCAAACACTCGCATCTCATGCCAATGGAGGCGTGCCACTAAACGACCTCGTCGATAGTCTGGTGCGCACCTATGCAGACAATGACCGCATGAGTCATCTCGATGCAGAGTTTTTACCTAGCCGCAATCACACCATTAAGATCATCGAAGTCATCCGCCGACTCATGTTCCCAGGCTTCTTTGATGAGACCCGCTTAAACTCTGAGATCATCCGGTTTCACGTAGGCGATTTGCTCATCCAATTGCGAGCCCTACTTAACAATCAAATCCGTCAAGCGATCCGCTATGAAGATCAGCTTAATACAGATCAAAAAGACCCCAAAGAAGCTAATTGCAACGCAGAAAACTGTGACGAAAAAGCTGCGCGACTCACCGCAGAATTTCTCCAGAGTCTGCCTCGCGTAAGACACTTACTAAGTACAGATATTCAAGCAGCCTTTGATGGCGATCCTGCTGCAAGAAGCACAGATGAAACCATCTTCTGCTATCCGGGCATTGATGCGACGTTTATTCATCGTGTCGCCCATGAAGTATTTAATCTGAAAATCCCACTGCTGCCACGGATTATAAGTGAATATGCACACAATGAAACGGGCATCGACATTCATCCCGGTGCGACCCTCGGCGAGTCCTTCTTCATCGACCATGGTACAGGAGTCGTCATCGGCGAAACCTGCACCATTGGTAAACATGTCAAAATTTATCAAGGGGTCACCCTCGGAGCCCTCTCCACCAAAGGCGGTCAGGCATGGCGCGGATGCAAACGCCACCCCACCATCGAAGACAATGTCACTATCTACGGCGGTGCCATCATCCTCGGAGACATCATCATCGGTAAAAACACCACCATCGGTGGCAGCGTCTTTTTAACACAGCCCATCCCGCCGAATCACACGGTGACCATGAAAGCACAGGAACTAGAAATCCGTGAACGCCGTAAAAAAGGCAAAAAAAACAAAGCCTCAAAACCAGAACTAGACTTCCAAATCTAGTGACACGCAATTAGCCTTGTGGAAGGATCACACGTCCTTGCTACAATGAGGTTCTCATAATTATTAATACCCCCGCCTCAACAAGGATTTTTTCAAATGTGCCAATCAAGTGACATCCAGTTTGCCCCCCGTGGCGAAAAAGCACTACTCGAAGAAGGCAATCTCTTTGCCCCTAAGTTTGATGACAAAGGTTTAATCACAGCCATCGCCCAAGACCATGTCACGGGTAAAATTTTGATGGTCGCCTTCATGAATCAAGTCGCACTCAAAAAAACCATCGAACTCGGTGAAGCAGTCTACTTCTCACGCAGCAGACAAAAACTCTGGCACAAAGGCGAAGAATCCGGCAACACCCAGAAAATCAAAGCAATCTACACAGACTGTGATCAAGACGCACTGGTGCTTGAAGTCGAACAAGTCGGCAATGCCGCATGCCACGTCGGATACAACAGCTGCTTCTACCGTAAGATTGATGGCAAGATCGACAACACCGTCGCACTGACCACCACCGAATCAGAAAAAGTCTTCGACCCCAAAAAAGTCTAC
>JAESSU010000508.1 GCA_016763955.1 Phycisphaeraceae bacterium
CAAAACCTAGAGCAAAAACTCACCAGGCCCGTCTTTGATCTTGGGGGTAAGACCAATATGACCTTGACGCTCAAGCGAGACCTCGGTAAAAATGCGCAAAGCATTATCGATGTCCGCTATGAATTGCGAGGCGTTAATGTTCTGCTTGAAGGTTGGGCGTATCCGATGAAGCTCGCTTCAGGCGTGTTCACACTCGGCCCCGATGGCGGTAAGGTCGATGATGTGTTGATGCAGGGACTAAATGGTGGCGAAGCAGTCATTCACGGTTCCATGTACTGGGCAATGATTCAGGGCAAGAGAAAACTCCTGCCAGAAATCAAATTCACAGGCACCAATTTCCCCATCGATAACCTCTCAATTTATTCATTGGGAAGCCGTCCTGAAAAAATTCTGACTTCACTGGGGATCGACGCAACGGTTGATGCAGTGGGAATTGTGCGTGCCAACGAAGCGGGTAAGCCTTATCCCACATTACAAATTCATGTTCGTGAAGGATCGGTCACTCCCTTTAAGGGCAGATACACAATCGACCAATTGCAAGGTTACATCGCAGTTCAGAATAGAGACGTGCAGATCACGCAGATTAGTGGTCGGCATAAGGAGGCCATTTTTAGTCTCACCGGATCGGTTCCTAGAGACAAACCTGTGGATATTTTTTTTATCGGTGAAGGTCTGACTTTGGATTCGTATGTGCTTGATTTAATCCCACCTCCAACTCACAAGCGTGAAGATGTTCTGAGGATTATTGAGCCTTTTAATTTGTCGGGTGTGTTTGATATGGATTTGAGATTGTTTAGTCAGGGCCACGGCACGCCATGGCAGTCTGAACTAAAAATTGCTCCCAAATGGCTCACCGCGATCATCAGAGACCAGCCGATCACACTTAACGACATCACCGGCGACATCGACGTACTAGATCATGGCATCCGGTTTGAACAATTAAATTGTCGGTACGGAACCGGTGAAGCAACCCTTAAAGGTGAAGCCCGTTTTGGCAAAGGACAAGCTCCGGGCGTGTCGTTGGTCTTTGATGCAAAGAATCAACAAGTCTGTGAGGTGACGCGCGCTTTGTTGCCGACATCTGTGACCCGGGCGTTGGATGCGCTTAAATTTGATGGACAGTATCATCTGAAACAGGCATCTCTTGATTATCACCCCAAGATCAATGAGCAAGAATCGACCTTTGATTTTAAGGGTAAAATTCACATGCTCGATGCCAGCGCCTTGTTAGGCGTGCCGATTACTCAGATGAAAGGTGACATTGATCTGAGCGTCAGTCATATGGACCCGACGCGATACCCTCAATTGAAAATGAATTTAGATATTCAGGAACTTCGAGCTGCTGATAGGCTCATTAGTCCATTGCGTGTTCACATGGATAACATTGCAGCCGACGGCAAGGTTCTTTTTATTCAGCAGCTATCGGGTCATTGTTACAACGGACTTTTGCACGGGCAAGGCCAAGTGTCTTTGACACAAACCCCCGATTACATGTTCCGACTGACTTTGCAGGATGCGGACTATGAGCCGTTTATTGATCCGGAGGTGACGCTGCCGTTGGAGGTGGTGACGGATACTTTAAAACGAGCGACACTTTCTGCGGACCTAATGATCTCTGGGACAGAAGGTAAAATCGAAAGTCAGCGAACCGGGCGTGGCTCAATTGTGATTAACAATGCAAGCATTTATCGCTTCCCATTAACCATGTCCATTGTCCAATTGCTGAATCTCACCACACCCACTGCCAAGCAGTTTAATGATGCAGAGGTTCAGTTTTTAATAGATGGCGATATTGTCAATATTGAACACATCCAACTGATTTCACCTACGATCAACATCACCGGCAAAGGTAGTATGAAATATTCTGATCTGTCTTTGGACTTAAATATGTTTACCGGAAACCCCGGCGTGATGGACCTTGGCCCGGTGACTGAATTGCTCAAAATGTTTAAAAATGAACTGATGGGAATTCATGTGGGGGGAACATTAAAAGAGCCTGTGACCACCGTGAAATCGATGGGAGGAATCCGGCAGACTATGTCTGATATCCTAGGCAAAAAAAAGACTCAATCCAAGGGCAAAGCTTCTGCTAAGACATCAAGCCAGTAAGTCATCCCCATCGCTGCTATGACCGATTGATCCAGTATGCCTTGATGTGGACGCATCATTTTTTCATCACAACGCGGAACCATGGCGAGCACATCCACGCCGGTCATTTTTTTAAGCCAACGACTATTGCTAAGCATTGAGGGGTCTTCGAGTTTCCCTCGTGAAGACGCATCAGGTTCGTGACGGTTAAAGACCACGCCTGCAACTTTACAACCTGCTTGTTTTAGACACTTAATCGTCATGGTGGTGTGATTGATCGTGCCTAACCCCGCGTCGGCCACGATGAGTACCGGATATCCAATGGCCACCATTAAATCCAACATCGTTTTCTTGGGGTGTTTTGCATCAATGGGAACATACAATCCGCCTGCACCTTCAATGAGCATGCAGTCGCTGATTTTTTGAATCTGGTGCAGAGATTTGACGATCAAGTTGGCATCAAATTGGGGGGCTTCAGTTTCAGATGCAATCCCCGGTGCTAGAGGCTGGCGGTAACGGATGGGCGTGATCGTGTCCAAGGGCACTCGACAGTCTGCAAAATGAGCTAACGCTTCGGTGTCCGGACAGACAAGTCCTTCGCGGTCTTTACGGCAGCCTGATGCGATGGGCTTGCTAACCCCGACTTGCTTATTGTGATTACGCAGGACGGTTGCCAACGCGCAGGTGACTGCGGTCTTGCCCACATCGGTTCCAGTACCGGTGATAAACAAGCCCGGGAGTTTGAGTTTAAGGCCATCGAGTTTCAACATGGTTGTTATTGTATGTCCCAAGTCGATTAGAGCAATGTGCAAGAATCGCTCTTGCAATTGATGGGGGGAGGATTACAGATTCGTCATCAGTTTTGCGAAAGTGTCCGGGGTGAGTAGTTGGCGGGCCATGCGATTACTCGCGGTGGTTCGCAAGGCTGCTGCGCGACCAAAGGCATGATCCACCGCACCAATCGCCTGATCCAAAGGCTCGGATGTGAATGCAAAGAGTTTCGTCACGCCCATCACCAATGGATACAACAAACACAGTGATCGCAAGCCATCAAGCAGGTCTAACTCAAAGTTGGCCGCGCCCATAAACCCAAAGGTTTGTAAGCGTGTCTTGACTAATTGATCCAGCGGTTGGAGGTTGATGTTTGCGTTGTGAGGCTCAAGAAACAACTGACGACTCGAGCTACTTTTTGAATTTCCGGGGGTTGAACTTTCGGGGTTGGAACTTCCGATGTCTGAACTTCCGATGTCTGAACTTCCGGGGGGGGGGATACATGCTGCCTAGGTCGTTGATGGTGGCCAGTCCTAAACCAAAAAGCAGAATTTTGGCAGCTCGTTTACCTCGTCCGACCCGTTTGTCTAACACATCTTCATCGCGCCTTAGATACATGGCGATGAGGTTGGCAAAGGCAAAACGATCCACCTTGCGAAACTTTTTATTTTGCATGTCATCGACCCATTGATTCACATGTTCAACCAGTGGCTGATACAACTGCCCAAGGGTTTGGCGGGAGAGTTCGCTTGCTTCTTGATGACTCAGCCAGCCACAAAAGCTATGTAAAAACAGAGCTTTGTGTGCAGGTGTTTGGAGACTTGGAAGTAATGCAGTGAGGAAATCGACGATGGCTTGAATTTGATCTTCGTTTAAGCCACATCGCTGCTGCTTAGAGATAGGGTCTTGATCGGCGAGTAATTTTTCTGCGATTTTGGTGAGTTGATTAGCCTTGTATCGATCCCCTTTATTTTGACGAACAGACGGGCAGTCGTGTCTGGGGATGAGGGTGACTTTGTCTTTGAAGGTTCGATGCAGTTGGAAGGGGAAGAGTTGGCAGCCTAGGGGTTTTTCGGACTCGCCGAATTGTTCATGAATCTGACATAGGCCGTTATCAGAATTCAGAAAAATACAGTCGCCATTGGGCTTGTGTTTGAGAAACGTC
>JAESSU010000509.1 GCA_016763955.1 Phycisphaeraceae bacterium
CAGACACAGGTGTCGGAGCCGCCATCGCACCGGGAAGCCAAAACTGAAATGGGAACTGTGCACTTTTGGTTGCTGCGCCTATTAGAATTAAGAAGAAACATGCTGTGATAGGCATGCTGGTCATGACGACGTGGCCTTCATGTACCAAATGGAACATCCCGGTCATGGTCCACTCACCGGTGTGTACGCCTAGAAAAATTAAACCTGCGAGCATACACAGACCGCCCCCGCCGGTGACGATAAAGGCTTGCATGGCATTGCGGACGGACAGGGGTTTATCGCGTTCCCAGCCAATGAGCAAAAATGAACTGATCGAGGTCATCTCCCAGAACATCATCAACAGCATGTAATTGTCAGATAACGCCACGCCGATCATCGCTGTCATGAAGATCATTAGGTATGGGTAGAACCGATACAGGTCATCAGCATTTTTACCAAAGTACCCGCGAGCATAGAGAACAATACAGACACCAATCCCACTGACCAGATAGGCAAAAAATAACCCCAAGTGATCAGGGTTGTAGACTAAGTTTAAATGTAACAACGGCATCCATTGGATGGCTTGAGTCTCTCCTGAGACACCTAAAGTCGAGGTGAATAGCCCCAGCATGAACAAAGACCCCACGGGGCCACATAATGCCACCAGCAGTCGGGGCAAAATAAATGGCCTGGGGATAATCAGCGAAAACAATCCGCAAGCCAAAGGGCAAAAAATCGCTGCAGTTAGGAGCCAAGTCGCAGATTGTGGCGTCATTATGATCTATTCCTACGCTATAAATTCCACATTATTGTGTCAAAGTTATGTGTTAACATCGGACAAATCATGTATTTAACTGGAAAATCAATTCGACAAGTCCTCTGTGAAGGAGCGTTTGCTGCGCGGACTTGAAGTTTGGTAGAGATAAAACGCAGACGATCCACCGATCAAGGGATTGTGTTTTTATAGAAAAGATTCGTTGGACTTTTTATAGAGACAGAATCCTGCTATATTTGTCTAGATGTTTCACAAGAACCTATGGGCACCATGGCGAATGGCATATATGCGGCAAATCGCCGCTGAAGTGGATCCGCAAACAGCTCAAAAAGCCAATGCATCTACAAGCTGTTTTTTATGTGATGCTTTTCAAACGGATATGTTGTCTGAGGATGCTTCAATGCGAGGCGTGTTGCATGTCGCGAAGCACAATGTCATTTTGCTTAATCGTTATCCCTACACCAATGGTCATCTACTTATTGCACCTGCTAGTCATGTCAATTCACTAAGTGATTTGTCGCCAGATGCTAGGGCCGAGATGATGGAATTAACTGAGGTGACCCAGCGGATGATGCGCCAAGCTCTGAATTGTCAAGGGATAAATGTCGGGATGAATCTAGGACGATGTGCCGGAGCCGGTGTGCCTGGGCATATTCATCAGCATGTCGTACCCCGATGGGAAGGCGATACAAATTTCATGCAGACCATCGGTGGCGTACGGGTGCAACCTCAAGCATTAGATCAAAGTTATGCACATCTGAGGCAGGAATTGCAGAAGCTTCTCTAATCGTTACTAGTATAGTTGGCTCATAATTGAGATAGCCATGATGTTAATAAGTAGAAAATCAGTGGAATCAGGCAGCCGAGGGATTGACGCCAAAACGCGCACCAATTTCGTAACCGTTTTCCCGTTTGAGACATCTCACCACACGACAGCTACTATCGCATGCACCATCAGGGCCATGAGCTGGGAACATGATCGTCAAGTCACTACCCACTTCAACAGGTTCGTTGGTCAAAGCACCGATTCCTGTGGAGGAAATATCCAAAAGATCGATGGCCGAAATTTTGGAACGATGTTCGCCTTCTTTGCGGAAGCGACGAAGGACCGTGACTCGGCCATCCATCGGACGACGTGCATCGCGGCGACGTTCAAAAAGAAGTGCATCGATCTCAACAATTGGATTCACGAGTTTTAGTGATATTTGTGACATGGTTATTTTCCTGCCTAAGTGAACCATCCCCTACAATAATTATAATCGGCAGAATAATCCTTAAGGTTTATACAAAGTGACACAAATTTTCAAAAAATCATATTCTCAACTCCTTAACCCAGACCAAATTGGCCGCGTGATACTCGTTAGTGCCGGGCCTGGTGACCCGAATTTGATTACCGTTGCAGGCCTTAATTACCTCCAACATGCAGACATTGTGGTCTATGACGCGTTATCAAGCCCGAAATTACTGGACCATGTTCAACTCGACTGCAAACGTATTTATGTGGGTAAACGAGGTGGCAATCATGCTAAAACACAAGATGAAATTAACGACATCCCTGTAACCAATGCCAAAGCCGGAAAATTGGTTATCAGACTCAAAGGTGGCGATTCGTACCTCTTTGGACGGGGAGCTGAAGAGGTTTCCTATCTTGCGGATCATGGGATTGAGTCATTAGTGGTTCCTGGCATCACCTCTGGGATCGCGGCTCCGATGATGGCAGGCATCCCCGTAACGCATCGCAAAATCGCAAGCACCGTCACATTTGTCACCGGCCATGAAGACCCGACAAAAGATCAAGCTTCCGTGGATTATGCCTCCCTTGCTGGACTCATCGCCCGTGGTGGGACGGTCTGTTTTTACATGGGGGTTGGCAGACTTGGTGATATCAGCAGTGTCTTGCAAAAGGCAGGACTTTCGGCAGAAACCCCCGTCGCATTGGTGCAGTGGGGGACGACGCCTCAGCAGCGATCGGTCGTTACAAAACTCGATACTGCTGTGGCTGATGTGCAAGCAGCAGGGATTAGCTCACCAGCGATCATCGTGGTCGGACAAGTGGCAGCGACTAACGAGCCAGGACTGGACTTTTTTACGCGTCGTCCATTATTTGGCAAGACGGTTCTCATTACGCGAACCCGTCAGCAGGCTTCAGATTTTGCATCTCACTTAGGTTTCTTAGGTGCTAATGTCATCGAAGCGCCGACCATCGACATCGTTGCCCCGGAAGCTTGGGATAGTGTTGATGCGGTTATTAGTCGTGTGCGTGACTATGACTGGTTGATCCTTACCAGTGCCAATAGCGTGTCTGCGATGGCTCAACGCATGGCCCATATGAAACTTGATGCTCGTCGCTTAGCTGGTGTGCAGATTGCAGCCATTGGCTCTGCAACAGCGGATGCCTTGCAAGAACAACTTAACATTATTCCTGATCTGATTCCGACACAGTTTGTCGCTGAGTCGCTAGCTGCCCAGATGATTGCTCAACATGATGTTTCTGGTAAAAAGATGTTATTGCTTCGTGCAGACATTGCCCGCCCCGCGCTACCTAAGTTACTCGCTCAAGCTGGTGCAGAGATTACCGAGCATGTGATTTACCAAACGAAGCTAGCCGATCGTTTGCCCATTGAAGCGTTAGAAGCTTTGCGTGAAAAACGAGTTGATTGGGTGACATTCACCAGTTCCTCAACGGCGACCAACATGGTCAAGTTACTGGGTGATGAAAAAGATTTGCTTAAGCATTGCAAGCTTGCATCTATCGGCCCGATCACCAGTAAAACCATGCAAGCTTTGACGTTGCAAATTGATTTAGAAGCAACCCAGTCGGACATCCCCGGACTGGTCAATGCGTTAGTTGATGCGTCTGCCAAGTGATTAGGATAGTGCGTCATTTAATGCGGGACGTCATTTGAGGCCTTCGAAAAACTAAAAACACTTTTTATCGCAGAGACGCAGAGATCGCAGAGACCCGAAAAACAGAGATTTTTCCCTTGTTTTTTAATAGTATTTTCTCTGATTTTAACTCAGCGTCCTTTGCGTCTTGTAAGTTGTTTTTATCGCGGTTGGTTGTTTCAATAAAGTGAGGGATCTGCGTA
>JAESSU010000510.1 GCA_016763955.1 Phycisphaeraceae bacterium
CACATGTCCGTGTGCTACTGATGGAAGACATGCCCCGCCAAGGCATCGTCCCCTTGCGATTCCCGCCGCTTTACATCGATGATGATCTGGCTTTGATCCTCTACACCTCAGGCACAAGCGGCTTGCCCAAAGGCGTGCAACTCACCCATGGTAATCTCTCATCCGAAATCAAAGCTATCACCCAACACGCTCAAATCAAACATGGCGATGTCTTCTTAGGCGTGCTCCCACAGTTCCACTGCTTCGGACTTACCGCACTGACTTTGTTACCCTTATCTGCGGGGGTCAAAGTCGTCTATACCGCGAGATTTGTACCCGGGAAAATCGTCGCCCTAATCCGTGAACACCGCCCCACCGTCTTTATGGCAGTTCCCTCAATGTATGGCGCGCTACTAAGTGTTAAGTCTGCCAAACCTGAGGATTTTACATCCTTACGCTTACCCGTCTCCGGCGGTGAACCGTTGCCCCAAGCAATCTACAGTCAATTACGCGACCGCCTGGGTGTTGACCTGCTTGAAGGTTATGGCTTAACTGAAACCTCGCCTGCCACCAACTGGTCTACGCCAGAAATTGCAAAGCGGTACTCCGTAGGAACCCCCCTGCCGGGCGTGCGAAATCTCATTGTCGATGACCATGACAAACCCTTGCCCACCCATAGTGATGGCCACATTCTCATCGCTGGCCCTATCGTCATGAAAGGCTACCACAACCTCCCGCGACTAAACCAAGAAGTTTTCGTCACACTCACCGATCCAATCGATGGCTTAACCAAACGTTTCTTCCGCACCGGAGACATCGGCAAAATCGACGAGCTGGGCAGACTCTACATCACCGGCCGTCACAAAGAAATGATGATCATCGGCGGCGAAAATGTCTTCCCACGCGAAATCGAAGAAGTCCTCATGCAACACCCTGCCATCCGAGTCGCAGCGGTCGTGGGCAAGCCGCACCCCTCACGAGGCGTAATCCCAATCGCATTTGTCGAACTCGAAGAAGATCAAACCTTCGACGAAACCCAACTGCGAACGCACTGCAAACAATTCTTAGCGAACTTCAAAATCCCCAAGAAAATCATCTGTAAAGACGAGTTGCCCAAAAACCCAACAGGCAAAATCCAACGCAAAGAATTACAAAGCCAAGTCAATCAAAACAACTTTTAAATCACCCGCACACACCCTCACAATCCACCAAAGCCCAATGCTAAGGCTCTGCGAAGCATGGGATATGCCTTTTGCATCGCGCTTCGGAATAAAATCACCCTTTCCCGTGCTATACCGACATCGTTAATCACAAAAAATTAAACTATTAATTTATTAATCCACCACGATGGTTTATCGTAGTGTGATCATTAACCTTTCTATGGACTTTGCATGCACGTACCACTGATTAGTCGTTATACACACTGGCTCCACAGCCAATGGCCCGCAGGTAAAGTCGAAAAGCTGCCCATTGCCAATGATGATGGTTCGACCAATGTCCAAGGGCTTTATATTGTCGGTGACTTAACGGGCGTGCCTTTGCTTAAATTTTCGGCTGACACGGGCGCTCGAGCAGTGATGACCATTGCCAACGATCCCTCATTTGTCAAACGCGAGACATCCGATGCAGCTGTTGTGGACATTGCCATCATCGGCGGCGGTGTCTCTGGTTATGCTGCTGCAATGCAAGCTAAAATACAGAATCTAAGCTTCAAACTCATCGAAGCTACCGTGCCCTTTAGCACGATTGAAAATTTCCCCAAAGCCAAACCTATCTACACCTACCCCACGGATTTAACACCTGCTGGGGATTTACAGTTCCATGAAAAATCCCATGTCAAAGAAGGATTACTCCAAGACCTTCATGAGCAAGTTGCCAAGGCTGGCATCGAGACCACTTTCGCCCGTGTTGAATCTGTTAAGCGCGTGGGTAAATACCTAGAGCTGCAAGCCCCCGCAAGTAATGACGCGCCGATCAAAGCGCATCGCGTGATTGTGGCTATCGGTCGCAGTGGCAACTACCGCAAGCTCAACATCCCCGGTGAAGACCTCTCAACCAAAGTCTCCAATCGACTCCACGACCCTAAAGCATTTGCAAAGCAAAACGTCCTAGTCGTTGGCGGCGGTGATAGTGCTTTAGAAGCAGCCATCGCCTTGGCACAAAATGACGCACAGGTGACGGTCAGTTATCGTAAGGCAGAATTTTCACGGCCCAAGCCCGAAAATATTGATCAGCTTCAAGCCTTACAACATCAAGGCAAGCTTTCACTGATGATGGCTTCATCTCCAACGCAAATCACTGAAGATCAGGTCACCCTCTTAGACAATCAAAAACAACCCCAAACCCTTGCCAATGACGCCGTTTTCACACTCATTGGCCGGGAAGCTCCGCTAGATTTTTTTCGTAAATCAGGTGTGAACATTAGCGGCGAATGGCGAACACCCACATGGGTCGGATTTGTGCTGTTCTTTGCTTTTGCATTATGGATTTATCACTGGAAAGGTGATTACAACATCCCTTTGGGACTCAAAGAAACGTTTAACAACAGCTCGCTGGGCATCAATCCCGCAACATGGATCGACCGTATTACCAGCATGGCTACAACTTACTTTAATGACACCACCACCCTAGGCTACACCCTTAAAATATCTGCAAGCTCGCGGAGTTTTTACTACACACTCCTATATGCAGGTTGCGTTACATACTTTGGTCTCAAACGCATTCGACGACGCAAAACACCTTATGTCACACGCCAGACCCTCACACTCACTGTGATTCAAGTGATTCCCTTGTTCATTTTGCCGGAGATTATTTTCCCGTGGATGGGGCATAACGGACTATTTGATAGCGGCTTTGGCGGCTGGTTTGCAGATACCTTTTTCGGGACCGCTAACTATGGACATGGCCGAGAATACTGGCGGGCATACGGGTTCATCCTCGCATGGCCGCTCATGGCATGGAACTGGTTCACCGATGCACCGATGTGGGGCTGGCTGATCGTGGGCTTTATCCAAACCTTCATCATCATCCCACTAATGGTCAGGCGATGGGGCAAGGGAGCATACTGCGGCTGGGTTTGCAGTTGCGGCGCACTCGCTGAAACCTTAGGCGATACCCATCGTCATAAAATGCCCCACGGCCCATTTTGGAACAAACTCAATATGATCGGCCAAGTCTTCCTTGGCTTTGCAGTAGTACTAATGGTCTTACGCATCATCGGATGGATCCCCGCAATCCCCGGAAGCGATGCAGTAAGCAATCTCTTTAAGTATCTAGCCAAAGGCGATGGTATCCCCATCATCAACTATGCCTACCTAGTCGACTTACTCTTTGCAGGGGTCATTGGCGTGGGACTCTACTTTCATTTTTCAGGTCGCGTCTGGTGTCGCTTTGCTTGCCCGCTTGCTGCACTCATGCATATCTATGCGCGCTTTTCACAGTTCCGCATCATTGCAGACAAAAAGAAATGTATCAGCTGCAATGTCTGCACCACCGTCTGTCATCAAGGCATCGACGTCATGAACTTTGCTAACAAAGGCAAACCCATGGAAGACCCGCAATGTGTCCGATGCAGTGCGTGTGTGCAAAGTTGCCCCACAGGTGTCCTCACATTTGGCCGTGTCGATCACAATAACAATGTCATTACGACCGATAAGCTTATCGCTTCACAGGTCCAAATGACGGAATTAACGATTAACGGCCAGTCTAAATAACCATCCCCCTCGTCAATGCGACCTGTTGCTTATGTATGGGGCATGTTATTTAGGCCTACAGTATTTGCGCCGCGGATAAAACATACCCGATGAGTATACTTTGAGGTTTATATTCGACAAATTATATTTTTATATTTCATATTTTAATGACATTATCCGATCTTATTTAATAGAGACACCCTTTATTTCTTTGATCAGAGGAACCCGCCCATGGCCCATCAATCTCTATTTAATGATGCAATTAAACGCTTAGACAAAGCGGGCATACTCGCAAAAGTTGATCCTGAAGTTCTGCTGCGACTACGACACCCCAAAGCCATCATGCAAGTGAGCATCCCCGTGCGCATGGATGATGGGACATTGCGAATCTTTGAAGGCTACCGCGTACAACATGACAACACACGAGGCCCCACCAAAGGCGGTATCCGCTATCACCCCGATGTCTCCTTAGATGAAGTCAAAGCCCTAGCGTTTTGGATGACATGCAAGTGTGCTGTGGCAGGCATTCCCTACGGGGGCGCTAAGGGCGGCATCGTCGTCAACCCCAAAGAACTTTCACACTTAGAACTCGAACGCCTTTCACGCGGTTTCATTGGACGCATGGCAGACTTTATCGGCCCGGACATCGACATCCCAGCACCGGATGTCTACACCAATGCCATGATCATGGGCTGGATGATGAACGAATATTCCACCATCAAACGAACCAACTGCCCTGCGGTCATCACCGGCAAACCCATCGCATTAGGCGGTTCACTTGGGCGCGATGATGCCACCGGCCGAGGGGCCTACTATTGCATTAAAGAACTAGAAAAACGCCGCCAATGGAACCCCGCTAATATCACCGTAGCTGTGCAAGGTTTTGGTAATGCCGGCCAACATGTCGCAAGATTACTGCATGCTGATGGCTATCAGATCGTTGCACTGAGTGATTCACGTGGGGGTATTTATCGCAAAGAAGGTTTTGATATTCCTAGTTTGATTAAATTCAAAAACGAATCCCGTCAGCTCAAAGCCATCTACTGTGAAGGCTCCGTCTGTGAGATGGTCGAATCGCAAACCCTCACCAATAGCGAATTACTTGAGTTGGATGTGGAGGTGCTAATTCCAGCTGCAATGGAAAATCAGATCACCAAAGAGAATGTGAATAACATTAAAGCGCCCGTGATCGTTGAGGTTGCTAATGGCCCGATTACCTCCCAAGCAGATGCTGTGCTTGCAGACAAAAAAACACTCATTATCCCGGACATTCTTGCCAATGCTGGGGGTGTGACGGTGAGCTATTTTGAATGGGTACAAAACCGCCAAGGTTACTACTGGACCGTCCAAGAAGTTCAGCAACGACAAGAAACGATCATGTCCCGTGAATTTAATGCTGTGTATAATTTACTTGAAGAACACAAAGTAGACATGCGCACCGCAGCATACACCCATGCACTAAAACGCATCGGCGACGCCATCGCAGCAGGCGGCACGCATACATACTTTAGTCAAGAATCGTAAACACAGACAAAACTAAAGACTTTCAAAAGTTCAATCTATAAAAAACAGGCGCGCAAATAAAATGTTCACGCGCCTGTTGTATTTAATCTTCAATAGCCGCACGCATACTTGCGTGCGAGTGCCTTGTGTTTTACAAACTCGCAAGCTGCTGCTTGAGTGAATCTACTTCTGCTTGTTTTTCTGTGAGCTGATCGCGGGTTTGTTGCACGAGATGGGCGGGCGCTTTGTCTGCGTAGCTTGGATTGGCTAAACGACCCTGCAAACCAGCAGCCTGTTTTTCAGCTGCAATGTTGAGCTTACCTAAACGGTCTTTTTCTTCATCTGCATCAACGAGGTCATGCAAATATATTTCCATATCACCGAGCACTGCACTAGCTGCATTTTGAGGCTTGGTCGTGTCCACTGCAATATTTAATTCACTAATCGCAGCAAAGGTTTTAAGTAAACCTGCTGAAGTTTCAAGACGTGCTTTATTATCGCCGGTGGCTTTGACAGAACAGACAACCTGCTGACGCGGAGAGATTTTGTAAGCGGTGCGCACCTGACGAATGGCAGTTACCACGTTGACAATTAAATCAAACTCTTTCGCTGCGTCTTCGTCGATCAATGCGTCAGTTGCAACAGGCCAAGCCGCATGAACAAGTAATTTACAGGCAGGCGATTTCAAACCTTCAACACCACGATTAGGTACAACATCGTTAAGACGTTCCCAAAGTTTTTCTGTGATATAAGGCATCGCAGGATGCAATAAACGCAAAATAGTATCAAGTACCGTGGCTAATACATTAGCTTGTGCGCGGTTGGTTTTAATCGTCGGCTTAATCGCTTCAATATACCAGTCGCAAAAATCCCGCCAAACGAAATCATACAAACCATCAGCGTAAGGTTTAAACTCGTAACCCTTGATCGACTTGGTCGTCGATGCAATAGTCTGAGCCAAACGCGAAAGTATCCAACGATCAGCGAGTGTGAGTTCACCGTTGTCACCACTACTTCCGCCCCCAGAAGGATGTTCCAGAGATTCAAGATTTGTTAAACTAAAGCGCACGGCATTCCAGAGTTTGTTGGCAAAGTTTCGACCCAAATCAAACTTTTCGCTGGTGTTTCTTGCTGCGGGCATTTCATCGGTGGCTTGTACTTTACCCACGGCAATGCCATAACTTGATGCCATCTTCTTGCCCTTGGCATGCGGGCTTTCTTGAATCGGCGCTGCCACTTTATAGCCGCGACCATCACCCACATACTTAGGCACAAAGCTCTCATTAGTATGCGGGCAAACCATGTCCACGGGCAAACGCACATCCTGAGTTTGCGTGGTCATACTCGTGAGCGTAAAACGCATTGCGTCCGAACCATGCAAGTGAATGATGTCGAACGGATCAACGCCATTACCTAGAGATTTACTCATCTTCTGGCCGTGACCATCCTGAATCATCGCGTGAATAAACACATCCTTAAACGGCAGATCGCCCCCCCGGAAGTATTTATTAAACATCACCATGCGAGACACCCACAACGTGATAATCTCACGTGCAGTGCATAGGACGGATGTTGGATTCCATGTCTTAAGTTCTGGTGTTTCGTTAGGCCAACCCATTGTGGACATCGGCCATAACCCGGAGCTAAACCATGTGTCTAGGACGTCGGGGTCTTGGGTAAAACCCGCAGACTCTAATACCTTAACTGCTTGCGTATCATTTTCATCACGGACACAAACACATTGCCGATTTGCATAGTGTTTAATATAGATTCGATCTTCACCCAAATCAGGAAACTCGCTGTCAATTCCAATTTCAGGAGCCCACCAAATAGGAATCCGATGGCCCCACCATAGTTGGCGGCTGATACACCAGTCACGGATATCTTCGTGCCAACTTTGGAAATTTTTCGCATAGCGGGCGGGGTAAAATTTTAATTCGCCTGCATCTTCGGTGAAGGTTTTTTCGCCTTCTTCTTTCCAGACACAACCTTCACTTGGCTGACGCTGATCGGGAGACATCGCATTAAGTGCTTCACCCGCTAAACGCTGATCGGTCACTTTGACGTACCATTGATCACTTAGGTAAGGCTCAACGGGAACGTGGGAACGATAGCTGTGGCCGACACTATGTTTGTAAGGTTTTTTCTCAACAAACAGATCGTTTGCTTCAAACCATTTGACGATTGCTTTGCGGGCTGCTTCACGAGATAAACCAATGAAAGGCGCAAGCTCAGTATTACTTTCTGCGTTTTCGGATTCCGGCCAACCGTGGGTGATGCTAATTGAAGCGTCTAATGCCATGACGTTGATGACAGCTAAATCGTGTCGCTGGCCGATGAGGTAGTCATTAGGATCATGAGCAGGGGTGACTTTCAAAAAGCCTGATGCAAATTTTGCTTTATCGTCTGACGATTCAGGGTCGCCAATCACCACGTAATCATCACCAATGATGGGGATGATGCGGCCGACGATGGGGAGCTTGACGTATTGGCCGATGGTGTGCTTGTGAGCAGGATCATCAGGGTTCACAGCGACCGCGGTATCGCCGAGCATGGTTTCGGGACGAGTGGTTGCGACGGTGACAAACTCGCCGGTGAGATTGCCGTCTTTATCGCAGGTGGGATATTTAAGATAGTAGAAAAACCCGCTAACGTCTTTGGCTTCGACTTCGTCATCTGAGAGCGCGGTTTGGGATGCAGGGTCCCAGTTGACTAAACGTTTGCCACGGTAGATTAGGCCATCACTAAAGAGTTTAAAGAAAGCTTCGCGGACTGCTTTGGAGCATTGCGGATCCATGGTGAAGGCACGTCGATCCCAATCACAAGAGCAGCCCATGGCTTTGAGCTGGTCGGTAATGCGTTCTTCGTATTCATCTTTCCAATCTTGAACCAAGCCGATGAACTTGTCACGACCGCCTTGGCCCTCAAGTTCCATTTGTTTGTGTTCTTTAAGGGCAGGTTTGCCTTCCGCTTGGAGTCGATTATTAACGACGGTTTGGGTTGCGATGCCTGCATGATCCGTGCCGGGCATCCACATGGTGTTAAAACCTGCCATGCGATGATAGCGAATGAGGATGTATTGGAGGGTGTTGTTTAGAGCATGTCCCATGTGTAATGCGGCGGTGACGTTTGGCGGTGGGATGACGATGGAATAGGGCGGCTTAACCTTACCCGTGTTGTCTTGGGTTCCTCCTAAAATATTAGTATTGGCAATTTTTATTCCCCCACTCCAAAATCTA